>USCP01000058.1 GCA_900553245.1 uncultured Peptococcaceae bacterium | reverse complement strand
AGGCTTGGTACACACTAAAGGCTTTTTGGGCGAGCAAGATTTTTGCACCACTTTCTTGCATCACATATTGCAGAATCTGCAAGTTGGTGTCTAGCATTTCTTCATCGATGACAAAATAAGGAGTTTGTACCTCCGGTAAAACCGGCCATGCCATCTTAGTCTACCAATACTGGATCGTGGTCTTCAATCCATGGCAAGCCCCACTTGTTGAGTGCTTCCATGACTGGATCCGGATCAAATTCTTCGATGTTCTTAACGCCAGGGCCCTTCCAGGTACCGTTCATCAAGAGCATTGCGCCAATCATTGCAGGAACACCGGTGGTGTAGCTAACCGCTTGGCTGCCAACTTCTTTGTAGCATTCTTGGTGGTCGCATACGTTGTAGAGTTGGTAGGTCTTATCCTTGCCATCCTTCTTCCCACGGAAAATGCAACCGATGTTGGTCTTACCAACGGTGCGTGGGCCGAGGCTTGCAGGGTCTGGCAGTACCGCCTTCAAGAATTGCAATGGAACGATTTGCTTGCCTTCGTATTCGATTGGTTCGATGGAGGTCATGCCAACGTTTTCCAAGCACTTGAGGTGGGTGAGATAGCTTTCACCAAAAGTCATGAAGAAACGAATACGCTTAATCCCAGGGATGTTCAAAGCGAGGGATTCGATTTCTTCGTGGTGAAGGAGATACATGTCCTTTTCACCAACTTGTGGGAAATCATACACGCGCTTGATTTCCATTGGTTCGGTTTCTACCCAATGGCCATCTTCCCAATAGCTGCCTTTTGCAGCCACTTCACGAATATTGATTTCAGGGTTAAAGTTGGTAGCGAATGGATAGCCATGGTCGCCACCGTTGCAGTCTAAAATGTCAATGTAGTTGATTTCGTCAAATTCATGCTTAAGAGCATACGCAGCAAATACGCTGGTTACCCCTGGGTCAAAGCCGCTACCGAGAAGGGCAGTAATGCCTGCTTCTTCGAAACGTTCACGGTAAGCCCATTGCCATTTGTATTCAAACTTAGCAGTGTCTTCCGGTTCATAGTTAGCGGTATCGACATAATTGGTCTTGGTTGCCAGGCAGGCATCCATGATGGTCAAATCTTGATAAGGGAGTGCAAGGTTTACAACAACATCCGGCTTAAATTCGTTAATGAGGGCAATGATGTCTTCGGTTTTGTCAGCGTCCAAAGCAGCAGTGTAGAGCTTGGTCTTACCGCCGGCAAGTTTTTCTGCGAGAGCGTCGCACTTACTCTTTGTACGACTCGCAATCATTACTTCTTCAAATACTTCACTGTTCTGACACATTTTGTGGATTGCTACGGAAGCAACACCACCACAACCAATTACTAAAGCTTTTCCCAATGTAGTACCTCCTTAAAATAATCTGAGATTTATACTTTTAGTTTACCCTATTTTACATAAGCAAGCAACATTTCCCGCAATACCTTACATGCTACAGCAGTAGAAACGCCTGAAGCATCGTAATGCGGAGAGAGCTCGTTAATGTCAAAGCCAACCACGTTGAGCGCTTCAAGCGCAAGCAACGCTTCTTCTAAGTCTGGGAAGAAAATTCCACCGGCTTCCGGTGTACCGGTGCCGCTAAAGAGTGATGGGTCGAGTACATCGAGGTCCACCGTTACATACACCGGCACCTCACTGCCCAAACCGAGCACCACATCCAATACATCCTTCACATTGAAAGGATGAAAATCGGTATGTTCGAATGCAAATTCAAACTCTGCGCGTTCACCGCTGCGAATACCGAATTGATGAATGCGCCCGTCCCCCACAAGGTCCCAAGAGCGACGAAGCACAGACGCATGGGAGAGGGTTTCGCCCAAATAATCATCACGCAAATCCGCATGGGCATCGAAGTGAATAATGTGCAAATCCGGATATTTTTTAACCATGGCACGCACCGCGCCCAAGGTCACCAAATGTTCACCGCCCAACATGACCGGCATCTTATCCGCATCCAAAATTTCCTGGGTGCGTGCTTCAATCATCTCAAGCACCGCGCTTGGATTGCCAAACGGGAAATACAAGTCGCCACTGTCAAACACATTGATGTCCTCAAGGTCACGAT
The DNA here is from genome assembly GCA_900553245.1 of uncultured Peptococcaceae bacterium. GTDB lineage: Bacteria > Bacillota > Peptococcia > Peptococcales > Peptococcaceae > UMGS1590. Next base: position 7,457 of record USCP01000058.1, on the reverse strand, counting down.
TTTGATACGGGCTATAAGTTTCAATCCCGTCACTTTCACCACGAATGGCTGCCGGACCAAAACGAGTCCCCGGACGGAAAGAAGTGGTACCGTCAAACGGCGCCCCAAAAATCACCGCACGGGCATCTTCAAAACTGCTTTCACAAGCAATAAAGGTTTGGATATTTTTATTCATCCTCGACCTCCGGTTCTACATTTTCTAAAAGATCCTGCACATAGTTTGGCAAATAGAAGCTGCCATGGTGCAGATTGGTGTTATAGTAACGTGTTTCTAAGCCACGTGCATTCCAACGCTTGGCATCCAAATCCTTCACCGGATGATATTTCTTGGATGCAAAACCAAACAACCAGTGACCGGATGGATAGGTCGGAATATGCGCTTGATACACACGTGCCAAGGTAAAACTATCTACAATACGCTTATGGGCACGCTGCATAGCACGGGCATCTTCTTCATAGAACGGACTTTCATGTTGGTTCACCATGATGCCGTCTTCATGCAAGGCTTTATAGCAATTGCCGTAAAATTCCTTGGTGAACAAGCCTTCCCCCGGACCGAATGGGTCGGTGGAGTCAACAATGATGAGATCATACTCATCTTCACACTTGCGCACATACTTAAGCCCATCTTGAATATGAATATGCACACGAGGATCGTCAAAACCGCAAGCGGTCTTTGGCAGCCATTCGCGGCACACATCAATCACACGCCCGTCAATTTCACATAAATCAATATGCTCCACTTCCGGATAACGAATCAATTCACGCAAGCAACCGCCGTCACCGGCGCCGATTACGAGAATCTTCTTTGGATTTGGATGCACTGCCATTGGCACATGCACAATCATTTCATGATAAATAAACTCGTCCTTTTCCGTCAGCATCATAAACCCATCGAGGGTCAAAAAGCGACCGAATTCCTTGCTTTCAAACACATCAATACGTTGAAAATCACTTTGCTCGGTATATAATTGACGGTCAAATTTAATAGAAAACTTAACATCCTTAGAATGGGCTTCTGAATACCAAAGTTCCATAAATAGCCTCCTTTAGTCATCAATGACATTGAGTCTGTTGACGCCCATATCTTCAGGCCCCAACATGGTGCAGCCCTTTTGCTTGGCGTAGCGAATATACTCGATGATTTCCTTTGTTACCAATTCACCCGGTGACAAAATAGGAATGCCCGGAGGATAAATCATTACGAATTCCGAACAAATATAGCCTTCGCAATCCTCCAACATCAAAGACTTCTTCGGCGCATAGAATGCCTTATGCGGTGTCATCTTCACAATCGGATTGATATATTCCTGTTCAAACATATTCACTGCCGGCTTCTTGAAGCGACGACGAATTTCTTGCAAGGCACTCACCAAACGCTCAATGTCCGCCGGACGGTCACCGATAGAAATATAAGCAAGGAAATTCCCTAAATCCCCTAATTCCGCTTGAATGTCATATTCATCTCGCAAAAGATCGTACACTTCAATCCCTGCCAGACCCAAAGACAACGTATTGACAGACAGCTTCGTACGGTCAAAGTCGTACACACTATCACCATCAATAAGGTCATAGCCATAGGCCCAATAGTCACCGATGGCATTGATTTCACGGCGCGCATATTCCGCCATGTCCAAGACACGGGCAAAGGTTTCCGCCCCGCGCAAAGCCAAATTACGACGAGAAATGTCTAAGCTACTCATCAATAAATAAGAGCCGCTGGTGGTCTGGGTGAGGTTAATAATCTGGCGCACATAGTCGGCATTCATATTTGGCCCCAAGAGCAAAAACGAGCTTTGGGTCAAGGAACCGCCGCTTTTGTGCATGCTGACCGCCGCCATATCTGCGCCTACATGCATCGCCGCCTTCGGAAGCCCTTCACCAAAATAGAAATGGGTCCCATGGGCTTCATCCGCCAATACCTTCATCCCGTGGGAATGGGCAATATCGACAATGGCTTCCAAATTGGAACAAATCCCATAATAGGTTGGGTTATTGACAAGTACCGCCTTGGCATCCGGATGCGCTTCGATGGTGGCCTTCACATCCTCCACCTTCATCCCCAAAGAAATACCCAGACGTTGGTCCATCTGCGGATTGATATAAATAGGTTCAGCGTCCACCAACACCAATGCATTGATAACGCTTCTATGCACATTACGTGGCAAAATAATCTTGTCCCCCGGTGCCACCACAGAGAGAATCATTGCCTGCACCGCCGAAGTGGTGCCCCCAACCATCAAAAAAGCCGCCTTCGCTCCAAAAGCATCGGCGGCAAGCATTTCTGCCTCACGAATAACACTAATCGGATGGCAGAGATTGTCGAGACATTTCATCGAATTGACATCGATGGAAACACAGGCTTCTCCAAGGAAAGCAGCGAGTTCTTTATTGCCTTTGCCGCGTTTGTGACCAGGTACATCAAAAGGAACGATTCGTTGACTCTTAAAATCTTCAAGAGCATCCAAAATTGGCATTCGGTCCTGATTCACCTTGTCTCCACTTCCTTTCTTAATACACGTTGCAGCCGTTAAAGATTTCAATCATCTCGCGACGCAAGTTTTGCGTAATTTCGAGACGCTTTTGAGGCAACAACTCGTAAGCATCTGTATTAAACAAGTAGTTCTGTATGTCTATTTCCTTTATAAGCATTTTTGTGTGATAAAGATTTGCTTGATATACGTTAATATCCACAGCATCATACCGCTTCAAAGTCGCGGCATCGATATAATTTTGAATGGATGACATGAGATGGTCATTAAACACCTTTCGTCCATTCACATCACGCGTAAATCCACGCACACGATAATCCATTGTGATAATATCCGAATCGAAACTGCCAATCAGATAATCCAATGTTTGCAGAGGAGAAATCTCTCCACAGGTCGCCACGTCAATATCCACGCGGAAAGTTGCAATGGCATTTTCCGGATGGTACTCCGGATAGGTATGCACCGTTACATGACTCTTATCCAAGTGCCCCACAATCGTGTCGCTTTGCACCGATGGCACCATGGAATTTTCAGCAATCAAGAGCGTCACACTGGCCCCTTGTGGGTCATAGTCCTGATGGGCAATATTAAGCACATTGGCCCCAATCATCTCAGTAACATTGACAAGAATATCCGTCAAGCGTTCTGAATTATACTGCTCGTCGATATAAGACACGTAGTCTCGCTGTTCACGTAAGGTGCGTGCGTAGCAAACGTCAAAAATATTAAAACTCAGAGATTTTGTTAAGTTGTTAAACCCATACAAACGGATCTTGTCGCTCATTTTTCTACACGCGCCCCCCATTTCTTCAGAACGGTCTATTATAGACCTCATCCCTATGTTTTAAGCCTATCAAGGCAGTTTAAGTATATCAATAATAACAGTGGGCGTCAATGACACGATGACTGCCCATGACCTTTTACGAACATTCTCCGAAAGCATACAAGATATGAATAACAACTGATTCGTAATTTTCAAATTATTTCATAAGCCACCTTGTTTCTCATTTATATCGCTGATATAATCGAACTTAAGAAGACAAGAACGAAAAGCCGTCACGACCGCGATGCGGACGGCTTTGTTTGATGAAAACGAAAGGGGAATGATTATATGGCACACCATGAACATGATGAACATTCTGCAAAGGAAAAGGTTGTAGAAACTGTTCGTAAATCCAAACTCACTGTTAACAGATTCCGTGAACCACAAAACAAATCCGCACTCAAGCACGCAGCTGATATCTTAAAGCACGACGTTATTGGGTTCTTTAAGGAAGTTTCCAATATTCTTCACCAAACGGAGAGCATGCAGGCGTATTCTACTTGCAAGAACAATCCAACTTGCTCCGATGCCATTGAAGAATATCGTGTACACATTCCTCCTATGTACGATGAAGTGCTCACTGACGAACCATTGAAGCCAACCCCTGGGGCTGCAACCGTTGATGCCCTTGCCAGCATGGCTCGTGCTACCGGCGACATCTTGTCTGATGTGGGAAGTATGGAAACCTATGCACACCGTCACGCAAGTTATCCACTCGACCCAACCAAGTTTGACCCAGATCGTCCAAAATCTCAGCTCTTTAGAGATCGCGAAGCTGTTATTCGCAAACAAGTTGAAATCGTTGAAATTCCGGACGACGACCAAAAGTAAGATTTATCAAGCATCGGCTCAACGCCGGTGCTTTTTTATTTTTCGCACCACTCTAAGGTGCCTCACTTTCCTTGTTCATCACACCTCACGCCATACAAACCGCAGCACTCGACAGCGGTCCGTTGACTGACCGCCATCTTTCGTGCACCTTTAAACAAAAAAGACACCTCGATAACAGAGGTGTCTTTTCTTTATAGGTATGAATTATTTTTTGCTTTTAGCATCTTTGATTGCTGCGGTCAAAGCAGGAACCACTTCGAAGAGGTCGCCTACGATGCCATAAGAAGCAATTTCAAAGATTGGTGCGTCTGGGTCATTGTTGATTGCAATGATGATACCGGAGTTTTCCATACCAACCAAGTGTTGGATCGCACCGCTGATACCAACTGCAACATAGATGTCAGGGCTTACGGTCTTACCGGTTTGACCTACTTGGCGGGATACAGGCATCCAACCAGCGTCAACGGTCTTACGGCTACCAGCAACAACGCCACCGAGTGCATCAGCGAGGTCTTCGAGGAGCTTGAAGTTTTCAGCCTTAGCGAGACCACGGCCACCTGCAACGATGATGTTAGCATCTTCAATGCGAACAGCGCCTTCTTCTACAGTTTGAACGAATTCGATAAATTTGGTGCGAAGTGCATCTTCCTTGATTTCAATCTTTTCGTTGATTACAGGAACTTTGCGACCTTCTTGACGTTCGCCCTTCTTGAATACTGCAGGACGTACAGTACCCATTTGTGGACGGGTGTTAGGGCAGTAGATGTGACCCATGAGGTTCCCGCCGAGTGCAGGACGAATCCAGGTTACAACGCCATCTTTATCGATTTCGAGTTCGGTGCAGTCAGCGGTCAAACCGGTGCCCATGTTGCAAGCAACTTTAGGACCGAGGTCACGACCGTTGAAGGTTGCGCCAAAGAGAATTGCGGATGGTTTATGCTTGTTAATCAATTTGATTACAGCTTCAGAGTAAGCTTCAGTGCCGTAATGAGCGAAAGCAGGGCCTTCAACGGAAACAACCTTGTCTGCACCGTAAGCAGCTGCTTCTTCGATGCACTTCTTGTTGTCGCCACCGAGGATCATAGCCCAAACTTCTTGGCCACATTCGCCAGCGAGACGCTTAGCTTCATTTAAAAGTTCGAGGCCTACATTTTTAGGTTCACCGTTTTCCTGTTCAATGAAGACCCACAGGTTTTTATATTCTTTCAAATCCATGTTTTATAGCCTCCCCTTAGATTAAGTTGTTTTCGGTCAACTTGGCCATAAGGTTCGCAACAGATTCTTTTGCGTCCTTACCGGTTACGTCTTCACCACGTGTACGGCTTTTTGGTGGGTGAGCGCTACGAACGTTGGTTGGGGAACCCTTCAAGCCGATTTTGGTACGGTCGAGAGCTTCGCCGAGTGCATCAGCGTTGATCCATTCGATTTTAGCACGCTTAGCTGCAATCTTACCACGAACATTACCACGACGTGGCTTGTTGATTTCTTTGGTAACTGCGAGCAATGCAGGCAATTTGGTTTCGAGAACTTCGTAGCCCATTTCATGTGCACGCTTGATGACAACCTTGTCACCGTCCAATTTAGCGCCGATAACATAGGTTACTTGTGGCCAGCCAAGGTGTTCAGCCAATTCAGGACCTACCTGACCGGTGTCACCGTCTACTGCCATGATCCCGCAGATGATGAGGTCAAACTTTTTGTTAAGTTTAGCTTCAAGATGTTGGATGGTTACTGCAAGAGAGTAACTGGTTGCATAAGTATCTGCACCACCAAATGCGCGGTCAGTCAACAAGAACGCTTCATCGCAGCCCATGCTCAAGCATTCGCGAAGAGCTTCTTCTGCTGGAGGAGGCCCCATGGACAATAAGGTGATTACGGAATCTGGATTTTCTTCTTTCAACTTAACAGCAGTTTCAACTGCGTTTAAGTCTGCTGGGTTAACAATACTTGGAACCCCTTTACGAATAAGGGTATTGGTTACTGGATCGACCTTAATTTCGGAGGTATCCGGAACCTGTTTAACACATACTAAGATATTCATAGTTCACTGCTCCTCTTTCTTCGTTATTTATGTAATTAACGAGTATCGTGCTCAATTAGCCTTCTTTGGACAAGAAGCCTCTGCCTTCGATTGGGTAGTTCCAGTCATAACCAGGGCGACGTTCATTGAGACGTTCGCAAACCAAACGGCAGTTACCACATTCGAGGCAACCAACGTGGTCGAAGGTCATGATGTCATTTAATTCATCCCATTTGTAACGTTCGGCAGGGCAGCTATAGGTGCAAGCACGATGAGTGCAGGTACGGCAAGCTTCTTTATCAATAACGATATGTGCGTGTTCGTCATCACTGTCGAAACGGTTGGCCGCAAGGCGGTCATCCATGTTCAATTTTTTCATCATAATGATAAAACCCCCTTGATTGCATCTTTTGCTACGCTGAACACTTTAACCTTTGGCATGCCATGCTTAATGGTCTTAGCCACTTTTTCTACAGGGCTACCGTCAACCTTGTACATGCTTTGGAGAGCACCAATAGCGAGTTCAGGGTAGGTAGTAAAGAGATGTTCAGAGTTAGCCATGTAATGATGGGCTTTTTTCAAGGTCTTGAAGTCATCTAATACGTTGTGTTCAAGACGTGCAGTGTACATGCTGAGGAAGTCTTTAGTAAATACGCCCTTAGCAAGTGCTTCTTCTGCAGTTTCAGCAGCAGCAATACCACTCATGATGGCATAGTCCATACCACGAACAGTGAAGCCACGGTTCATGCAGAGACCTGCTGCGTCACCGGTAACGAGGATGCCATCGCCGCAGAATTCGGAGAATGCATCGTAGCCACCTTCTGGAATCAAGTGGGCAGTGTATTCAACAAGTTCGCCACCATCGATGTACTTACCGATGATTGGATGTTCTTTCAATGCTTCCATAGCGTCTGGCAAATGGAGGCCGTTTTCTTTCCAGGTCTTGGAGTCTTGTACAAGACCGATGGAAATGGTGTCTTTGTTGGTGTACATGAAGAGACCACCAAAGATGCCTTGGTTTGCAGAGCCCATACCGAGGAGAGCAGCACCCTTGGTGCTATCGGTGTTGAAGCGTTGGTTAATCACTTCTTCTTTTAAACGAATAACAGATTTGATACCAACAGCAACGTTTTCAAGACGGATTGGGTCGATTACGCCTGCACGTTCAGCAACGATAGCGTTAACACCTTCTGCATCGATAACGAGATCGCATTCGAGTTCTTCTTCGCCTACGGTTACGCCGCATACACGACCATCCTTGCGGATGAGACCGGTAACGCAAGCACCGCCG
>USCP01000057.1 GCA_900553245.1 uncultured Peptococcaceae bacterium | reverse complement strand
CCGCCGCCACCAAACTTTTGACAGCACTTGTTGGCGTCGAAAAATTCTTTGGTTCGCATGCTGATTTTACTTTGACCTGGCTTTAATTCGGTTATGAGAATAGCCAGCTCGACGCCTTGAATTTCTTTAATCAGTGTAACAACGCCTTCAAAATCAGCAGAAGTTGTATTCATCGCTTGCATGGTTTCATTGTTAAACACACAATACGCCACTTGATCATTCATATCATAGCAAATATTGGTATATAAATATTTATAGATTTCAATCTGCTTACGGCTTGTATTCTCAAAAACATTCATTTGCACCAAACTTTTATCCGCGCCGGCTTCAAGAAGCATAGCAGCCAACTTGAAAGTCTTTGCCGATGCATTTGGATACAAGAAAGAGCCGGTATCTGTACTAATCCCACTATACAAAGAGGTCGCAGCGTCTCGAGATAAACAAACATCCGCATCAACCAACATGGAAGTTAATATTTCACACGTTGATGAGGCATTTCCATCAACAATGTTCAAGGTACCATACATTGTATTACTTATATGATGATCGATATTCAACCACAAATACTTTGATAACAATTCATCTGCGAGACCAATACGTTCAAAAGAAGCGCAATCCACTGCAATACAAACATCCGGTTCCTGAGACCGCTCGTCAAACAAGTTTATTTCAGAAAAATTATTTAAAAATGAGTAGTTTTGAGAAAGCACATCTTGATTATACATACAAACATGATAACCTGCTTGTACCAAAACATTTGCCAAACCCGTTTGAGCACCTAAACAATCGCCATCTCCTCTAACATGAGAAAAGATGGCGATGTTTTTTACATTGTTCGCTTTTAAAAAATCAAATACTCTTTGCACCGGTCAATCTCCCAGCTCACTAAGAAGTTTTTCAATCTTAGCACCATATTCCAACGAATCATCTAAGAAAAAGCGCAACTCAGGCACTTTTCTAATTTTCAATCGTTGACTCAGTGCAGAGCGAATAAATCCATTGGCTTTTGTCAGAGCATCCAGTAAAGCTTCACGGTCACGCTGTGAACCAAGCTTACTCACATAGATTCTTGCATAACTCAAATCATTAGACACTTCAACATCAGTCACACTCACCATAGAGTCGATGTGTGGGTCTTTGATTTCATTTGCAAAAATCTCAGTTAAATCACGCTTAATTTCACCTGCTAAACGAAAATTTCTTTTAGACATAAGCGACTCCTATTATAATTCACGCTTTACTTCTTCGAGGATATACGCTTCTAAAATATCCCCTACTTTAAACTCATTGTATTTTTCAAGACCTATACCACATTCATAATCACTTGCCACTTCTTTGACATCGTCTTTGAAGCGCTTCAAAGATGCGATTTCACCGTCGTAAATAACAATGCCGTCACGCAATACACGGATTTTGCTATGACGAGTAATCTTACCGTCGGTAACATAGCAACCCGCAATATTCCCAACCTTTGGCACTTTAATAATCGAACGAATTTCAGCTTGACCGAGTTCGTTTTCTTTAATATCCGGTGCCAACAAACCGCTCATTGCAGCTTTTACATCATCAATTGCTTCATAAATGATGCTGTAGGTCTTCACATCAACTTGTTCTTTTTCGGACAAACGCTTTGCGTTTACGTCAGGACGAACATTAAAGCCGATAATAATCGCATTAGATGCCATTGCTAAGCTGACGTCGGTTTCGCGAATCCCACCAACAGCAGTGCGAATGATATTAACACGAACTTCATCGGTACTCAATTTTTCAAGAGATTGTTTGATAGCTTCGATTGAGCCTTGGGTGTCAGCTTTCAAAACAATATTCAGCTCTTGAACATCCCCTTGTTGAATTTGAGTAAACAAATCTTCCAGGGATACCTTCGTACCACGAGAGATTTCCTTAAGATGCTTTTCTTGAGAACGTTGTTCTGCTACTTGCTTCGCAAGACGTTCATTTGCTACCACAACAAAATCGTCCCCAGCTGCCGGTACATCATTTAAGCCCAAGATTTCAGCAGGAACAGAAGGACCAGCCTTTGCAATTGGTTTACCATGATAGTCAAACATGGCACGAATACGCCCTTGGGTAGAACCTACAATCAAGAAATCCCCATTGTGCAAGGTCCCGTTTTGTACCAACAAGGTTGCGGTAGCCCCACGGTTTTTATCCAACTTGGATTCAACAACCTTACCACGTGCACTACGTTTTGGATTTGCCTTCAAGTCTTCCATTTCAGCAACAAGAAGAATCATTTCCAAGAGATCGTTAATCCCGATATTTTTCTTAGCGGATACAGGTACCATGATGGTATCGCCGCCCCATTCTTCAGAAATCAAACCATATTGGCTCAGTTCTGTTTTAACGTTATCCGGGTTGGAATCCGGCTTGTCAATTTTATTGATGGCAACAATAATTGGCACGCCGGCTGCCTTTGCGTGGTCAATTGCTTCAATGGTTTGTGGCATAACACCGTCATCAGCCGCAACAACTAAGATAGCAATATCGGTAACTTGTGCCCCACGAGCACGCATTGCAGTAAACGCTTCGTGCCCAGGTGTATCCAAAAAGGTAATCTTTTGACCATTGATAGTGACTTGATATGCACCAATATGTTGAGTAATCCCGCCGGCTTCAGTAGAAGTAACGCTGGAATTTCTGATTTGGTCAAGCAAAGACGTTTTACCATGGTCAACGTGCCCCATGATGGTAACAACCGGAGGACGAGTCACTAAGTCTTCCGGACGATCTTCTTCTTCGTTTTCGCTTAAAAGGTTTTCTTCCATCGTTTGCTTTAATTCGATGGTCGCACCGTATTTTTCTACAATAATAGAAGCCGTTTCAAAATCAAGTTCTTGGTTCATCGTTGCCATAACACCCAAAGCCATTAATTTCATAATAACTTCGGAGGCTTTTTTCCCCAATTGTTTTGCCAAGTCTTGAACAGTAATCATTTGTTCCATTACAACATGATGTTGTACTTCAGCAAAATCTCTTACTTCCTTTTGAGGCGCTTGTTGTTTTTTATTTTTCTTATTTCTATTCTTATTACCCTTACCAAAATGATTACGATTGTCGCGATTCTTTTTACCGGAACCGTTGTATTCATCATCTTGATTAGAAAATTGGGCTTTATTCTTCGCTGGTTTCTTATTGTTATTCTTGTGATTTGCTTGCGCATCATTTTTATGCGCATTTCCGCCCTTTTCTTGTTTACCGTGATCTGCTGGACGGTCATCTTTTTCTTTTGAATGTTGCACGCTGTCCTGATGCGCATTCTTTTGAGTTTCTTTTTTAGAAGTTGACTCCTTAATAGCCGTCTCCTCCTTCGCACTATTTCCGGATTGTGCTTGATTATTACACAGTGCACGAATCTTATCGGCACTTTCTGAATCAATCGTACTCATGTGATTGCTCACATTCACATCCATCTGCTTTAATTGGCCGATGATGGTTTTAGAATCTTGATGTAATTCCTTTGCCAACTCATAAATTCTTATTTTTCCCATAGAGCACCTCCATTACATAAGAGTATTGCATCTGCTAATTTTTCATCCGTTAAAGCAATGATGGTCTTATAGGATGAGCCTATTGCTCTTCCAAGCTCCTCTTGGCTGCCAAATATGATATATGGCACATGGTATTGCTCTGCACGGCGCTGCCAACGTTCGATTGCTTTTGGTTGCGCTGTTTCCGAAATTACCAAAAGGTATACATCTTGCTTCTTTAAATGCGCTAGCGCTGCTTGTTCGCCAGCTTTCGCTTTCTTCGCTCTTGCCGCAAAACCTAAATAAGTATAGATTTTTTGTGAATCATTGCTCATTTTGACTATACCCCATAGCCTGTTCGTAAACATCATCTGGTACCGCTGTTTTTAATGCGCTATCCAATCGATGATGTTTCTGTGCATTCTTAATACACTTTTCATCTTTACAAATATAGGCACCACGACCAGGCATCTTACCGGTCGGGTCCACTTCTACAGAATCATCCGGTAAACGTACAATACGAAGTAATTCTTTTTTTTCTTTCTTTTCTCTGCAAATTGCGCAGGACCTTAAAATAGGTTTTTTAGGCATTCACATCACCATTACACTGTTCTTCGTCGCAGAAAATATAGTTATATTCGATGCCTTGCTCATCCGCTTGAGATTGGTTCTTAATATCAATCTTCCAGTTGGTTAATTTTGCAGCTAGGCGTGCATTTTGCCCTTCTTTACCAATTGCCAATGACAATTGGTTATCCGGCACAACAACGACAGCCTTTTTATTTTCCTCATCAATCAAAACATCAATAACCAAGGATGGACTCAATGCTTCTGCAATGTAAATATCCGGAGATTCATCCCAGTTAATAATATCGATTTTTTCGCCGCATAATTCATCAACAATGGTCTTTACACGAGAGCCATTCGGACCTACACATGCCCCTACGGCATCGATGTCTTCGTTCATAGATTGAACAGCAATCTTAGAGCGCATCCCAGCTTCGCGTGCAACGGATTTAATAACCACATAGCCATCTTTAATTTCCGGCACTTCCAATTCAAACAATCTCAATAAAAGCTTAGGATTGGTTCTGGAAATAACAACCTGCGGTCCTTTTGGTGCCTTTTTCACTTCCAAAATGCACGCTTTGATGCGCTTATTCACATAGTATTCTTCATTCGGAATCTGTTCATTAGGTGTTAAAACCGCTTCAGCTTTATTTAATTTCAAATAACAAGAGCCAGATTCGATACGTTCAATCACTCCGCTAATAATTTCTGATTCTTTACTGGTAAACTCATCGTAGATAATGCCACGTTCAGCTTCTCTGATACGTTGCACAACAACTTGTTTAGCAGTTTGCGCAGCAATGCGCCCAAAATCCTTAGGAGATTCCGGAACTTCAATTAAATCGCCGATTTCAACGTCAAATTTGATATGTTTGGCTTCATCAATAGAGATTTCTGTTTGTGGAGAATGAACATCTTCAACGACTTCCTTTGTCGCAAAGACTTCAATATCGCCGGTTTCTTGGTGCATATGAACGGTTACATTCATCAATGAACCATAATTCTTTTTATACGCAGAAATCAACGCAGCTTCGATTGCCTCCATAATGATATAAGCATCGATGCCTTTTTCTTTTTCTAATTGTTTTAAAGCCAAGATAAACTCTTTATTCATTATCCACCTCAAATTAAAAATCGCAATATAATTGCGCCTTAGAAAGTTCTTTATAGGTTAAATCGATGACCTCTCCGTCAACTTCGATTTGAATACCTTGATCATCAGCTGCGTTAAGGATTGCAATCATTTCTTTCTTGTTGTTAATGCTCTTGTATAGGCGTACGCGCACCTTTTCGCCGATATAGCGCTGATAATGTTCTGGAATATATAATTCTCGCTCAATCCCCGGAGAAGATACTTCAAGAATATACGCCTCTTTGATTGGAAAATGTTGATCGTTATCAAACGCATCACTACATGCACGGCTCACCTTTTCACAGGCTTCTATATCCATTGCAGAAGAATGTTCATACGGTTCAATAAAAATTCTCAAGTAAATTTCTTTATGATTTTTTTTATATTCTACATGGTAGAGACTATATCCAAAATCATTGATAAGGCCATGATAATTCTCGGAAATATATTTTTCAACGTTGTTCATATCTTCACCACCTTTTCAATAAACACGAAAGAGTGGGCTGCCCCACTCTTTCCAACAAAATTATCATAACACAAATATGAACTGATTACAAATTATCTTAGTTGCTCTTCGATATATTTTGCCAAATCGCTAACATTTTTAAAGGTTTCTACCACTTCATCCGGCAAAATAATACTAAATTCGCTTTCCACGGCCATGATGACTTCTACCACATCAAGAGAATCTGCTTCTAAATCACGAAAAGAGGTGGTGTCATGAACATCATCAACAGCAATATGCATTTGATTTGCTACGATTTTTTTTACCTTATCTAATACCATAACTATTCCTCCGAAACATTCATTTTAATCTGTTCGACTAACTTCTGCTCTACACAATCCACAGCAATTTTAATTCCGTTTGCAAATGCGACACGATCGCTATTGCCGTGGCAAACAATGCTTACACCGTTTACCCCCAGAAGCGGAGATCCGCCAACCGTCTTTGGATCGTATTTATTCATTATTTCTTTTAAGCCAGGTTTTAACAAAAGCCCCCCTAGCTTATATCTGAAAGAGCTCCCTATCGTGTCTTTTAATGCAGTAAACATTCCTTTTGCTGCACCTTCGCAAGTTTTCAAAACAACATTACCGGTAAACCCATCGCAAACCAATACATCCACATCAGCAGTCAATACACCGCTTCCTTCTAAATTTCCATAAAACGGAATTTTATTGTTATCCTTCAAAACTTGATACGCTTCTTGGGTTAAGGTGTTCCCCTTCGTTTCTTCTGAACCATTGTTAATTAAAGCAACCTTCAAATTTTGCTTATCTTTTTTTAATACTTTAGAAAAATAATACCCCATTAACGCAAATTGTTCAATGTTCTTTACAGAGACTTCGGTATTTGCACCGGCATCCAGCAAAACCTTCACACCTGTTAAAGTCGGTAGCGGCGCTGCAATTGCAGGACGTTTAATACCACGCAAACGGCCAATTTCAAATAATCCTGCCACCAATTGCGCACCGGTACTACCTGCTGACACAACGGCGTCAGCTTTTCCATCCTTTACCAAGCGTGAAGCTACATTAATAGAAGCGTTCTTTTTTTGACGATAAGCCTGAGCCGGATGTTCATCCATCCCAATTACTTCATCAGTATGAATAATTTCAATTCGCTCTTTAACACTATCATCAATCAAGGTTGCAATTTTTTCTTGGTCGCCAACCAAATACATTTTTTCAATAGAATTAAATTTTTTAAGCGCGTCACAGGCACCCGCTACAATGGCTTCCGGTGCATGATCGCCACCCATGGCGTCAATTGCTAATTTCATAGTTCTCCTTCTTATTTATCAATTGCCGCAAGCAAATCGTCCATCGCTTGCTTTCTGTCTTCTTTACCAAAAATCGCGCTACCGGCAACAATAATATTTGCGCCGTTTTCCACAACAGAAGCAATGGTAGAAGTGTTAATACCACCATCGACCTGAATATCAAACGACAGATTCATTTCTTGTTTTAAAGACACCAGCTTCTGCAATTTATCAGTGATATCAATGAAGCTTTGTCCACCAAATCCCGGATTCACACTCATTAGCAACACCATATCTACATCAGCCAAATAGGCCTCAATTCCATCTAAAGGCGTCCCAGGATTGTACGCTAAACCCACTTTACAATTATTTTCTTTAATCTTCTTGATGGTTTCCGAAATATCACTAACCGCTTCTTTATGAACAGTAATTAAATCTGCCCCTGCCTTCGCAAAAGCGTCCACATATCGAATTGGTTCATGCACCATTAAATGTGTATCGAAAAAGATTTTACTGTGAGGGCGCATTGCCTTAATCACCGGCGGTCCAAAAGTGATATTTGGAACAAACATCCCATCCATAATATCCAAGTGCACCCAAGTCGCACCGGCTGCTTCAATATCTTTTAATTCCTCTGCAATTTTAGAAAAATCCGCTGATAAAAGTGATGGTGAAAAGGTAATTTTTTCCATGCTATTTTCTCATCCTCTCTCGATCTACAAGCTCTTGATACAACTTTTTATAATTTTCATATCGTTCTTGTGAAAAAGCTTCTTGTTCGAGCATTAACTTTACTTCACAATCCGGTTCATTGATGTGAACACAATTATTAAATCGACATTGATTTGCAACTTCATCATATTCCGGATATAAATCTTTCAATTCATACTTTGTCATTTCCGGTGTAAAATCCAAAGCACTAAACCCAGGCGTATCTACTATGAAACCATTACTGTATGAAAAAAATTCGGCTGTACGTGTCGTATTTTTCCCGCGATTTAATTTCATACTAATATCTTGAACGGTTTGCACTTCCTTGCCCAAGAGTCTATTGATCATTGAAGATTTGCCTACCCCGGAATTACCGGTTAAAACCGTTGTTTTGTCTTTCAAATAGTTACCGAGCACCGTCAATGTGTTTTCATAACTCAAGTACAAAATCGGGATGCCGGTGTTCTTATAGTACGCTTCAATCACAGCACGGTCCTCTTCCGTGCCTAAATCCATCTTAGAAAAACACAGCGTTGGCTTTAACTTGTAATAAAAAGCGATGTTTAACAATTTATCTAGCAGCAAGAAATCATAGCTTGGCTCCTTAATTGCTGCTACAATCAAAATTTGATCAATATTAGCAATGCCGGGGCGCGGGATATAATTTTCACGTGGTCTAATCACTGTAATATATCCCTGCGCCTCTTTTTCGCCTTCATCAAAATCAAATTCAACAAAATCACCGGCAACAATATAATCTTTTTGCTTATATTTTTGTTTGCCACTTAGCTTGCATTCGTATATTTGCCCATCGTCGGCTACATTGTAAAAGCCACCATGTTTTTTTAACACTCTTCCAATCATGCAAACTCCTAACTTACCGGAATGGTTTGAATCACCGTACCAGCAATTTTTATCACAAACTCGCCTCGTCCGTAATAGTCATAGACTCCGGCAATAGAATCACCCTCAGACACACTTTTCAAATCAACCACTCTAGTCCCCTGACTATCAGTCAAAACAATTTCCATGGTGCCTGTAGACGGTGCTGTAAAGGAAATACGTTGAGATTTTGCCTTTGCATCATCATCATCGTCATCATCAGTCTTTCCGGAACTGACTACTAAATCAACGGTAGTGTATTCATCGACTTTACTGCCGTATTCAACGCTTTGTTCGACAACAAGATTATTTTCACTTTCAGATTTTTTGTAGGTAATATTGCCCACCTTCAGTTTTGCTTCTTCAAGCATAGCTTTTGCCGAATTGATGTCACTTCCTACACAATTTGGCACGATGGTATATGGAGATTCGCCTAAACTGATTTCCAAATTCACTTCAGACTCGCGATCAATTTTCACATCCGGTTCATAGCCCTGAGAAATAATCTCACCTGCTTTAACGGTATCGCTATAGGACTCCATAACGTTCCCAACCTTCAAATCGCATTCCTCTAATTTCTCTGTGGCTTCTTCTAACGTCATACCTCGTACATCAGGTACAGTTGCTTGTTGAGAACCTTTACTAATCACAACGGAAATGGTATCTCCTTTAGACACATTAGTGCCTTCGCCCGGGGTCTGTGAAATAATTTCGCCTTCATTATAGTTTTCGCTATATTCACTGCCTACTTCATCAAGATATAATCCACGCTTATCTGCTATCTTTTCAGCAGCTTCAAACGTCATACCACGAAAATCCGGCACTGTCAATTCACTTGGCGGTGCAATTTTTTGCGCTATGAAAATCGTTGCCCCCAAAACCAAGAGCACAATCACCGCCAATACAAAGAAATTGGTTTTCTTTTTTTGTGAATTTGGTTCTTTCAATTTCTTATTTTTAACATTTTTGGCAGCTTTTGCTGCAGCAGCGACGGTTGCCGCGCCTGCTGCTTTTTTTGCCACAGTATCTTTCGGTGTTTTTACCGCTGCTTGAGCTGCCGCCTCTTTAGGCGCCGTCTTTTTTGGTACACCGGC
>USCP01000056.1 GCA_900553245.1 uncultured Peptococcaceae bacterium | reverse complement strand
CCGCCGGTACAAAGCAGTTGGTTCCATCGGAAATTGCATCTGCTTCACATTCAGTTGCATGGTTGAGGAAACGGTCAATTAAAATTGGACGGTCCGGAGTAACGCCGACAGCAGCTGCCATGTAAACGCGCATCATTTCATCGTCGTGGACGATTTCCATGCCACGGCCACCCAATACATAGGATGGGCGAACCATAACAGGATAGCCGATTCTGTTAGCAATTTCGAGGGCTTCGTCAACGTTTACAGCCATGCCTGATTCTGGCATTGGAATTTCAAGGCGTTCCATCATTGCACGGAAATGATCGCGGTCTTCTGCGAGGTCGATGGTTTCAGGGGTGGTCCCAAGAATGTTTACGCCGTTTTTCTTAAGTTCAGCAGCAAGGTTCAATGGTGTTTGACCACCGAATTGTGCGATAACGCCGACTGGCTTTTCCTTTTCATAAATGCTCAATACATCTTCGAGGGTTAATGGTTCGAAGTAGAGCTTATCAGAGGTATCATAGTCAGTGGAAACGGTTTCAGGGTTGCAGTTAACGATGATGGATTCGAAGCCGAGTTCCTTGAGTGCCAAAGCAGCGTGAACGCAGCAATAGTCGAATTCAATCCCTTGACCGATACGGTTTGGACCGCCACCTAAAATCATGATTTTTGGCTTATCGGAAACTGGACTGGAATCCTTTTCGTTGTGATAGGTGGAGTAGTAGTAAGCTGCATCTTCGGTGCCGCTAACATGTACGCCTTCCCAAGTTTCGCGAATGCCGTAATCTTCTCTAGCATGACGGATGTCTTCTTCAGGCACTTCAAGGATTTGACCTAAATAACGGTCGCTGAAACCGTCGAGTTTTGCTTGACGCAATACATCCTTTTCAGGCACATTGCCCTTCTGAGCAAGAAGTTGTTCTTCTTCTTGAACGATTTCAAGCATTTGTTCCAAGAACCAGTGCTTGATTTTGGTGAGTTCGTAGATTTCGTCAATGGTTGCACCCTTGCGTAATGCTTCGTAGATGATGAATTGACGTTCGCTGGATGCACAGTTGAGTTGTGCAAGCAATTCGTCTTTGGTTTTTTCGTGGAAGTTCTTTGCAAAGCCAAGACCGTAACGACCGATTTCCAAGCTACGGATGGCTTTTTGGAAAGCTTCCTTGTAGGTTTTCCCAATACTCATGACTTCGCCGACCGCACGCATTTGGGTCCCGAGCTTGTCTTGTGCGCCTTTGAACTTTTCGAATGCCCAACGCGCAAATTTGATAACAACATAGTCGTTGCCTGGCACGTATTTGTCAAGGGTGCCGTATTTGCCGCATGGAATTTCTTTTAAGGTCAAGCCACAGGCCAACATAGCGGAAACAAGTGCAATAGGGAAGCCGGTCGCTTTAGATGCGAGTGCAGAGGAACGGGAAGTACGAGGGTTAATTTCGATTACAACAATTCTATCGGTTACAGGGTCGTGGGCAAATTGGCAGTTGCAGCCGCCGATTACTTCAACTGCTTCAATGATTTTGTAGGAGTAGTCTTGTAATCTCTTTTGCACATCTTCGGAAATGGTCAACATTGGTGCAGAGCAGAAAGAGTCACCGGTGTGTACGCCCAATGGGTCGATGTTTTCAATAAAGCATACAGTGATTTTGTTGTTTTCTGCGTCACGAACAACTTCCAATTCAAGCTCTTCCCAGCCGAGGATGCATTCTTCGACCAATACTTGGCCAACAAGACTGGCTTGAAGCCCGCGTTCGCAAACGGTTTTAAGTTCTTCGGTATTGTAAACAATCCCGCCACCAACGCCGCCCATAGTGTATGCAGGACGTAAAACTACCGGATATTGTAATTCTTCGGCAATTTTTAATGCTTCATCGACAGTGTAAGCAACTTCGCTTCGTGCCATTTCAATGCCGAGCTTATCCATTTGGTGCTTGAATTCGATGCGGTCTTCCCCACGTTCAATAGCATCAACTTGTACACCAATTACTTGAACATTGTATTTATCGAGTACGCCTGCTTCGGAAAGCTCGGAGCAGAGGTTCAAGCCGGATTGTCCGCCGAGGTTTGGCAACAATGCATCAGGACGTTCTTTTTCGATGATTTGAGTTAAACGATCCACGTTGAGTGGTTCAATATAAGTAATATCAGCAACATCCGGGTCGGTCATGATGGTTGCTGGGTTAGAGTTCACCAGGACAATTTCATACCCCAATTTGCGAAGTGCTTTACATGCTTGAGTACCAGAGTAGTCAAATTCGCAGGCTTGGCCGATAATGATAGGACCAGAGCCGATAATCATAATTTTATGAATGTCTTCTTTTTTAGGCATAACGATCTCCCTTACCTCAAATTTTAGAATATGGCAGCGTCATATTTATCAGAAACGTTAAATGGTTTCTGATAAATCAAGTAACCAATCTACATAACATTTTATATCATCATTGAATACAGTATCAAGTCATATCGTGTATAAAATTGAGGTTTTCACAAAGAGTTGACAATTTTTTTTTAGAAAGTGAGGAGAAATATAGAATTGCAGAAAAATTGCTAAAATAGGCGTAATCATGCCGTCTTTGATGAGCGTTCTTTATTCTTTGACGAGGTCTATCGACCGTGATATACTTGGTTTAAATAACAGAAATATGGTAGGAGAATGACTACTTTTCAATGGGGTATGAATTCTCTTATCGAATAAGTGTTGTTTTGAAGGAGGAATTTATATGTTACTCAAAGACATTATGACTAAAGATGTTTTAACTTTATCCCCTAATGATTCCTTACAAGAGGCTGCGGAATTATTGATTAAACACAATATCAGTGGCGCGCCTGTTGTTGATGCTTTTAACAATGTCATCGGAATGTTGACAGAAGGCGATTTGGTGCGTCAACAAAAGCCGGTGACCCAGCCGCTGTTTTTGATGTTTTTAGACAGTGCATTTCCTTTGAACTATAAGAAAATGAAGGAAGAGATGGAAGAAGTTGCCGCAATCAATGTCGTTCAATTGATGAGCAAAGACGTTATCTCCCTTCACGAATATGACGAAGTCGGAAAAGCTGCGGAATACATGATTAACGACAATATTAACCGTTTGCCTATTATTAATGATGAAGGGCAATTGTTGGGGATTGTTACACGTCATGATATCGTACGTGCAACCTACTTGGAGAACAAAAACGAAGAGAATGAATGAAGCATATAATTGTCAATTGGCGCTAAAAATGGCAGTAACACTTGGTGTTTCTCTTATGGAGAATGGTGCGGAAGTGTATCGTGTGGAAGAGTCCATTATTCGCGTGTTAAAATCTTATGGCATCAAGAGAACCGATGTTTACGCCATTCCAAATATTCTCATGGTTACCATTGAAACCGATGAGGAAATTTCTTTTACAAAAATGCGCCGTATTTTTCATCGCAATCCAAACTTTGAAAAGGTCATTCAACTAAATGATTTTGCACGTAAATTAAGTGCACAACCAATTCCGTTAAATGAAGCATTTCAGCGTTTGCGTGAGATTGATGGGCTTAAAAACTATTCAAAGCCGGTCAACTGGATTAGCTATTTGTTGGCGGCGGCGGCTTTTGTGGTAATGATTGGCGGCAATGTGGGCGATGCCATTGTCGCCATTTTGTGTGCTGCGGTGGGGCGGTTGGTCTGTGTGCCGATGGAACGTTATCATGCCAATGGATTTTTTGTTACGTTGGTCACGAGCTTTCTGCATAATATAGTCGCCTTCATCTGTGCTGAGGCGGTGGTTGGACTGCATCCGAATATTATTATTACCGGGACCTTAATGCTTCTCTTCCCAGGGGTTGCTTTTATGACAGCGATTCGTGACGTTATTGCAAAGGACCTCAGTGCTGGGATGTTTGAAGGCCTTGAAGCCATTGTGGTAGCGTGTGCGATTGCGGTAGGCTCAGCTTTGGCTTATGCACTGGTTCCTATGATTGTGAGGGTGATTTGATGACCTATCTGGCAGCTTTTTTTGCATCATTTTTCTTTGCAATCCTATATAATGTGCGCGGGCGTTTGCTGATCTATTCCTCTGTTTGTGGCATGATTGGTAAAATTATTTTCGATTTACTGGTGGATTATGGGCTGATTATGCAATTTTTACTCGCTACCATCGTGATGTGTGTCTACGCGGAAATCTTCGCGCGTGTTTGCAAGGCACCGGTGATGGTCATTATCATTGTGGGTATTTTACCGATTGTTCCAGGGGCTGGGGTGTATAACACTATTGATAGCCTACTGAATAGTCAGATGTCATCGTTTTATATGTATGGCATCAACACCTTGTTGTCTGCCGGCGCAATGGCGCTAGGGCTAATTTTGGTATCATCCTTGGCGCGTCTCTTGAAGATGATTAAACATCAGGTGCCTTATGGCAGAAAAGCCCACAACCATTTTCCTCGTATGCGTTAGGTTTGAAATGAGTGTGAGTGATGAATTTATCCGATATTATTAGCATAACAAACCCTGTGCGTGCGCACTTGGAACGTTGTATTCACAGTTATTCGCCGCGAGCCACTTGTAAGCAGTGTGTGCGATATTGCCCGAGCGGAAGCATTCAGTTTACGAATGGACGCATTAGCATCGAATCCTGTGACGGCTGTGGACGCTGTATTCAAGCCTGTCCACACGATGTATTCGAAATGGATTTTCAAACGGCTCTGGAGGTAAAGGAAGGGCCGCTCTTTATTTCATGTAAAAAAGAGCAATTGCAAGATGTTCCGGCAATGGCCGCCGGCTGTCTGCAACAATTTACCTGGTTGCAATTGGCATTGTTGGTAGAACGATTTGAAGAGGTTTACCTGTATGCGGAGCATGCACGTTGTGAGCAATGTGAGTTTCAGTGGTTTCCGGAAGGGCAGATTGCTCTAATGAACAAATACGGATTGGAACAGTATGGTGAACATGTGCATATTGTTCGTAGTCGAGAGGACTTTGCGAAACAATTGAATCATGAGTTTGGGGAAATCAATAACAGACGCCAGTTTATGAAGAAACAATTTAGCGGTATGAAGCATCTTGCTAAAAATTATACGGAGCAAACCTTGAATGCGACCCTGGCATCCTTTAATGAAACCTTGAATCATAAAGAGGTCGTTTTTGAAAAGGCGCAATCTCACACGATTCTCTTAAACGAACTCTATGAAAAAGGCGTGTCGAATCCTGAGGAGGAATTGCCTTTACAGGCCTTGGTATCCTCAACGTGTCGCTTTTGTCATACATGTGAAAAGCTTTGCCCTTGGCAAGCCTTGGCAATTATTGAAGAAGATGGACATGCGGTATTGGCGCATCATGATGTGCTTTGTGCCCGTTGTGGTCTTTGCATTGATATTTGTCCGGAGCATGGGCTTATGTGGTCGCACGGCTTGACCCAAGGGGATATTGCCGATCCCCATTGGCGTGTGCTCAATGAAGGGGAGGCCGTCGAGTGTGAACGTTGTGGTGAGCTGTTTTACCCAACGGAGGAAGGCCAAACGCGTTGTGCCATTTGTAGAAATAAATTTTAATAGAACGCAGTCGAATGTATTCGGCTGCGTTTTTTTATTTGCGCTGAAGTGTTTGATTATGAAAATTTGGGAAAAATATTTTGTGAATGGATATTGATTTAAATTGAACATTGTTCTAAAATAAAGTTAGCGGTTGCTAATTGCAAAAAGCGACCGCTGTTATTTAAAATGATAGTTAGCTTTAGCTAATTAAATAAGGGGGTTCCCAGATGATTGATCAAAAACTCATGGCATTACTTGGGGAAAACAAAAAATACATTCCACGAACGGTCCTTTGGATGATTGTTGGCTTGATTGGTAACATTGCGGTTACCGCAGCAACTTGCTTTGCACTGTATGTGGTTGCAAATGATGACGGTTTACAGGAGCAGAGTGGGATGATGGTGGGCGCGTTGCTTGTTGCCTTTGGCGGTATTGCGGTGCGTTTTTTGTCCTCTTACCGCGTTGGGGCGTTAAAGGATATGCTGGGGCGTATGGTGAAAAAGACACTACGCCAACAACTCTACGAAAAGCTGACGCGCTTGGGTGTGCGTGCCAACGATGAAATGAGTATGGCAGGTTTGACCCAGGTGGCGGTCGAAGGCGTTGAGCAATTGGATTTGTATTATTCTTCGTATGTGCCACAGCTGTATTATGCGATGATTGCACCGCTGATGTTATTCGCGGTGACGGTGTGGTTGGATTGGCGTGTGGCTTTGGTGCTGCTTTTGTGTGTGCCGCTGATTCCGATTTCTATTATGGCAGTTTCGAAATATGCCAAACGTATTTTTAACAAATATTGGGGGCAATATACGGCCATGGGCGATGACTTTTTGGACAGCGTGCAGGGCTTAAAGGAACTCAAGATTTTTCAAGCGGATGTTGCTCGTCATCACAAGATGAACGAAAACAGTGAGGCGTTTCGCAAGATTACTATGAAGGTGTTGGTGATGCAGCTTCTCAGTGCGGCGACAATGGATTTGGTGGCCTATGGTGGCGCCGGTTTGGGCGTGGCCTTGGCGGTGGTTGCGGTCATCAATTGGGGACTGTCACCTTTTGCAGCCTTGTTTTTAATTTTAGTGGCGGTGGAATTCTTTTTGCCGTTGCGTGCCTTTGGGAGCGCCTTCCATGTAGCAATGAACGGTGTCTCCGCAGGCCATAAAATTTTGGCATTGATGGCACAAGAGGAACCGCAATGGGGCGATGAAAGCCCTGGTGCCAATGACTTGGAGATGACGCATGTGAGCTTTTCCTATGATGAAGGTCGCACTGTTTTAAAGGATGTGTCCGTTTCTTTTCCGGAAACCGGCATGACTGCTATTGTGGGTGAATCCGGTTGTGGGAAATCCACGGTCGTTAATCTTCTAATCGGCGCACTGAGACCGACGGTCGGATATGTAAGGGTTGGCGGCAAGTGCATCGATACCTTATCGAGGGCACGGTATTATGAGCGTGTGTCTGTGGTGAGTACCAATACCACGATCTTTAATGTGTCGGTACGCGAAAACTTCCGGATGACCAAGCCTGATGTGAGCGATGAGGCCATCTATCAAGCGCTCGAACAGGTTTGTCTGGCGGATTTTATTCGCGAAAACGGCGGTCTCGATAAGGTGATTGCCGAGGATGCTGCCAATATTTCCGGTGGACAAAGACAACGCTTGGCATTGGCCATGCATTTGGTGGCGGACAAAGCTATTTATGTTTTTGACGAGGCTACGAGTAACATTGATATTGAAAGCGAGATCATTATTATGCAAGTGCTCAAGCAGCTTTCCGTGCGCAAGTCGGTGATTGTGATTTCGCATCGCTTGGAAAATGTGGTGGCAGTGGACCGTATTTATTATATGGAAGACGGCTGCGTGCGTGAGTGTGGCACTCATCAAGGCTTATTGGCGGCACGAAAAGGCTATGCGACACTTTATCGAACACAAAAGCAATTGGAGAACAACGGAAGGGCGGTGGCAGTATGAGTGATGTGGCGGTTCAACGC
This sequence comes from uncultured Peptococcaceae bacterium, assembly GCA_900553245.1. Classification (GTDB taxonomy): domain Bacteria; phylum Bacillota; class Peptococcia; order Peptococcales; family Peptococcaceae; genus UMGS1590. The sequence goes on along the minus strand of USCP01000056.1, from coordinate 2,298 downwards.
CGAAGCGGTGCTAGGATTATGGCAAGGCTCATTGTATTGTTGGGGAGTTTGGCCTATGTGATGGTGCTTGCTGTGGCAAACGGTGCTTTGGGCTTTATTTGTGCAATGGGCGTGACCTTGATGGGGGCTGTCGGTGTGGCGAAGGCCTTGGGCGAAAGCATCGCCCTTTCTTACGGCGCCATCATTGCTTTGGCGGTCGGTTGTGGCTTTATGCGTGGAATATTGCGTTATATTGAGCAATATTTTAATCATTACATTGCCTTTAATTTATTGGCGGTATTACGCGACCGTATTTTTGCGACCTTGCGTACGCTGTGCCCTGCGAAGCTCGAAACAAAGAAAAAGGGTGACATCATCGCCATGATTACTTCTGATATTGAGACCTTGGAAGTGTTTTATGCGCATACAGTGTCTCCGATTTGTATCGCGGTGCTTGTCAGTGGGGCAATGGTCATTTTTGTAGGGAGTGTTGCAAGTTGGTGGCTCGCACTGGTTGCTCTTTTGGGTTACCTTACCATCGGGATTCTTGTGCCTATGGTGGCTTCCAAATACTTGAAGGCGTCCGGTGTACGTTATCGCAAGGAATTTGGTGCTTTCAATGCATATTTCTTAGAAAGCATCAAGGGCATCAAAGACATTATTTTAAGCAATGCCGGTGAGACGAGAACGAAAGAAGTGAATCGCCGCTCGAATGTGCTTCTTAAGGAAACAAAAAGCATGAAGCATGATACCACCGTGGCGGCTGCTGTGACGGAATGCTGTGTGTCTCTTTTTATTCTCGCTACGTTGATGGTGGGAATGGTGCTGGTGGCACAGGGGAGCTTGAGCATCGGGCGTATGATTATTGGGGTGGTGGCAGTGTTTGGCTCCTTTGGGCCGGTGATTGCTATTTCTGCCCTTCCTGGAAACTTGACCCAAACCTTTGCTGCAGGCGATCGGGTGCTCAATCTTTTGAATGAAAAGCCGGAGGTGCTTCCGGTAGAAAAAGGCGCACGCATAGAGTTCGAACGTTTGGATGTGGAGCATCTGTCCTTTTCCTATGAAGACGGCACGGATGTGCTTACAGATGTATCCATGCATGTTAAACAAGGTGAAATTGTCGGTATTGTCGGTCCATCGGGATGTGGCAAATCCACCTTATTGAAGTTACTTATGCGTTTTTGGCAAAAACAAGCCGGTGGTATTTATTACAACGGTGTAGATATTGACCAAGTGGCAACAGAAAGTCTATTGCATAATGTGACGATGGTCAGCCAAACGACCTATCTTTTTGATGAGAACATCGAAGACAATCTTCGTATTGCCAAACAGGATGCCACCATGCATGAGATTGAAGAGGCTTGCAAAAAGGCATCTGTGCATGACTTTATTATGTCGCTGCCACAGGGCTACCAAACCCATGTAGGGGCATTGGGTGATGCGTTGTCTGCCGGCGAACGGCAACGTATTGGCTTAGCGCGTGCCTTTTTGCGTGGTAGCAAACTGATTTTGTTGGATGAGCCGACCAGTAATGTGGACAGCATCAATGAAGGGATTATTTTAAAGGCCTTACAGGCGCAAAAAGCGCAGCATGCCATTATTTTGGTCAGCCATCGTGAATCTACCATGGCGAGTGCGGATCGTATCTATCGTATGGATGGCGGTCGATTAACAGCGCAAGGGGTGTCGTAATGTTTGTGCGTTACGATTTTTAAATAGATAGGAGAAGGTTTAATGAAACTAAAAAAATGTTTTTGGATGGTCATCGGCTGCATTACTTTTGGCCTTGGTGCGTTAGGCAGCGTACTTCCGATGCTCCCTTCGGTGCCTTTTTTGGTACTGGCTACCATTAGCTTTGGCAAAGGCTCTGAGCGTATTCATCGATGGTTTATTGGCACAAACCTGTACAAAAATAATTTGGAAAGTGTGGTTGACGGGTTGGGAATGACGCGTTCAACAAAAGTTCGTATCATGTTCATGGTGACAGCATTGATGGGCATTGGCTTTGTAATGATGTTCAATAAAGCCTTGTATATTCCCTGTGCCATTTTAGTGGGGCTATGGGTACTTCATTTGCTGTATTTCAAGTTTGGGATTAAAACCTATCAACCAACCTAAGCCATAGGCACAAAACCTTTTCTAATGAAAAAGCCGTTTGCAATCATGATATGTACCCAAAATTCTGGACACATAATTTTATGAATTGAATCTTAGCTTATGGATGTCATTCTGTATTTTACAGGAGGCATCCATTTTGTTTTTTTCTGTATTCTTTCGCTATTGTAGTATTCTATATACTCATCTACAGCTCTTGAAAAC
>USCP01000055.1 GCA_900553245.1 uncultured Peptococcaceae bacterium | reverse complement strand
ATATCTATTATATAAGAAAAAGGCCGCCTTTCGGCGACCTTTTTCGACAGTCTGATGCAAAGTCTACGGACTTTGCATTTTTTTTTGTAACGGATTGCCCATACGCTAGCAGTAACGTATACTTAAATTGAACACAGTAAGAGTTATGAAAAAAAGGGAGGAAAAAGCCGATGAAGAAACAAAGGGTGCTCGCCATGGTGCTCGCGCTTGTTATGGTGTTGCTTGCAGGCTGTGGTGAAGGCAAGCAAGAAAGCGAATATGTGGGCCTGTGGAAGGCGACAACGGCGGAGCTTTCAGATGTAACGGTGAATGTAGAGGATGTGTACGGTGTGATGACTTTGACAGTGGACAACAACGGCAAAGCCACCATTGTTACCGAAGACGATAACGCCACCGACCCTTGGGATGCCACTGAAGAAGGCTTAGTGATTCATTCGGAAGGGCGTGACCTTAAGCTGAAAAAAGTAAAGGACAATGTTCTTGCCGGCGATTTTGGCGGTGTAACCCTTTCCTTTGAACGTACAAAAGACGACTAATTCAAAAGCCCGCGCGATTGCGTGGGCTTTTTTGATACTGCGTATCTGAGGCATATTCTTTAGTCTCTCAAAATATGATATACTTTTTTACAATCAATGATTCAGTATAAAGGAGCTATAAGCATGAAATCTTTGTATTTTTCCGCAACCTTACGCGACAGTGCAGCACCAGTATGGCGCCGTTTCAGTGTGCCAGTGACCTATACCTTTACCCAATTGCACGATTGTTTGCAATTGATGTTTGGTTATTCCAACCGAGAACTGTATGAGTTCATTGTTGAGGATCCAAAAATGCGTATCACTGTGGATAGTGATCGCTATGAAAGCTATCTGTTCTTAAAGAGCGATGCCGGCAAGGCCTATCTCGCCGAAAAGGAGGAAGAAGGCTTTACCGTCGACAATTCCGTAGAAGTGGTTTGGGCAGAGGAATTGCCGTTGGATCCATTGACCTTAAAGCACCGCAAAATCCAATACATCTACGATTTTAGTGATGACTGGACCTATGATATTGAGCTTGTGGATATTATCGAGGACGGGCCGGACGTGCCGGTGGTGCGTGAAGGATTGGGGAATGCACCATTTGAAGCCTGCGGTGGCTTTGACGGATACTATGAGCTGGTAGATATTCTCACCAATCCGGACCATCCGGACAATGCCTCCATTCGTCAGTGGACCGAAGAAATGGGCTATCGTTTCTATGACCATGATGATGTGAACGATGCCCTTCAAGCATACGGTGAAGCACAACAAAATTAAACTGCTTGACGTTAACGCTTTACCGTGGTAAACTAATGAAGTGAAAGGAGTTAGAGTCACATGAGAACAATGAAAAACTATTCCAAATTAACCCCGGAAGGGACCAGAGACGTATTATTCGAGGCGAGTGAAGCCCAAGCACATATTGAAAAAAATCTCCGTACCTTCTTTTATTGCAGAGGGTTCCGTGAAGTACGTACCCCAGGGATTGAATTTTTTGACGTTTTTGGTTCAAATGGGAAATATTTCCCTGCTGAAAGCATGTATAAATTGAGCGACAGAAACGGGCATCTGATTGTCATGCGACCGGACTCCACCATTCCGATGGCGCGCTTGGTTGCAACCAAGTACAAAAACAAAGCCATGCCGCTTCGTATTTGTTACGATCAGACCGTTTACCGCACCAGCCGCACCTTGGATGGGATTAGCCATGAGATGCGTCAGATGGGTGTGGAAGTGATTGGTGCCCAAGGGGTGCGTAGCGACATGGAAATGCTCAAGATGGCGTGTGATGTCTTTTATGCCATCGACCTCGGCGACGATTATCGTTTAGAGCTCGGGCATGTGGGTATCTTCAAAACCTTGGTGGATCGTTTGGATATTGACGAGTTTGAACGTGAAGCCCTCTTTACCGCCGTTGAGGAAAAGAACTACTCGGCTTTAAACGATGTGCTTGAACGTCACAATGAAAAACGCGAAGCCCATGTGCTCCGTCAGCTCCCACGTTTGTTCGGTGGGCGCGATACCTTAGAGCAAGCGCGCAGTTTGATGGAAGGCCTCGATGATTCCATTACCGAAGCCATCAATCAGTTGGCGTGGATTTATGACCAGTTTGAAGCCATGGAAATGGAAGAAAACATCATGATTGACCTTGGCTTGATTAACCAAGCAGATTACTATAGCGGGCTTATTTTCCGCGGCTACATCGGCGGTGCCGGTAAGGCGGTACTTTCCGGCGGGCGTTATGACAACCTTTTGGATGATTTTGATATGCATGCTGCCGCAATTGGCTTTGGGGTTCAGGTCGACCAGTTGGCGGAAGTGCTCTTAAAGCGTTCACCGCTTTTCTATTCCAAGTTGGATTTGGTGTATGCGGAAATTGAAGATATGCCGCGCGCCTTCCAATGGATGAGTGCTCGTCAAATGTGTGCCGAATGGTCCTTGGCCAACTCCTTGGAGGAGGCAAAGGAAGAAGCACGTGCGCGTGACATTCCGACGGTGATTTATTACCACGATGGCAATGCCGAATGGTTGGAGGTGTAAGTGATGTTAAAAATTGCATTAACAAAGGGCCGCTTGGAAAAATCCACAGTGGAACTTTTTGAAAAGATGGGCCTCGATGTGAGCGCCTTTGAAACCAAGGGTAGAAAATTGATTTTACCGGTGGGCGATGACATTGAAGTGGTGCTTGCAAAAGCGCCAGACGTCATCACTTATGTGGAACACGGCGTTTGCGACATCGGTGTGGTTGGGAAGGATACCATCACCGAACGTGGTGGGGCGTTTTATGAAGTGCTGGATTTGGGCTTTGGTCAATGCAAGTTTGCCCTTGCTGCGCCAAAGGACAGCGACTTTTACAGCGGCTATGACGTGAAACGCTTAGCGAGCAAATATCCACAAGTGACCCGCGATTTCTTTGCACGTAAGGGCATGGACGTAGACATTATCAAGATTGAGGGCTCCGTGGAATTGGCGCCACTCTTAGGGCTTGTTGATGGGATTGTGGACCTTGTTGAAACCGGCAATACCCTTCGTGAAAACGGCTTGGTAGAAGTTGAAGATGTCATGCAAGTGAGTGCCCGTCTTATTGTCAATGTTGCCAGCATGAAGCTCAAGAAAAATGAAATCAACACCTTGATTGATACGATTGAAGCCTTGAAGGAGGAAGCAAAATGATTAGAACAATCATTGCCGATGGCAAGGCGGAGTTTGATTATTTAAAGGCACTCAAGGCCCGTCAGCAGGAAACGAATGCCGACGTGACCCGCGCCGTTTCAGATATTATTGACCATGTGCGTCGCGAAGGCGATGCGGCAGTGATGCGTTATTCAGCCAAATTTGACCATGTTGAAGGACCGGTGAAGGTAATTGAAGCCGAAGCGATTGCTGAAGCAAAGGGGCGTATTGATGCGGATCTCTTGCAAGCGATGGAAAACGCAGCGGCAAACATTCGACGTTTCCATGAACAACAGGTACAAGAAAGCTATGTGGATTTTCGTGAAAACGGGGCCTATATGGGGCAACGTGTGCGTCCGCTTCAACGTGTGGGCTTGTATGTACCGGGTGGCACGGCGGCTTATCCGTCCTCGGTGCTGATGAATGCGATTCCGGCAAAGATTGCCGGTGTGCCGGAGCTTGTGATGGTGACTCCGCCGAATAAGGACGGTCAACCGCGCGATGTGATTTTGGCGGCAGCAGCTGTGGCTGGTGTAGACCGCATCTATATGATGGGCGGCGCGCAAGCAGTGGCAGCGCTTGCCTATGGCACCGAGACCATCCCACAAGTCGATAAGATTGTTGGTCCGGGGAATATTTTTGTTGCCACTGCCAAGCGTTTGTTGTATGGCGTTGTGGATATTGACATGATTGCGGGACCAAGTGAAATATTGATTATTGCCGATGGCGATGCCAACCCACGTTTTATTGCCGCGGATCTCATGAGCCAATGCGAACATGATGTTCTTGCCGGCGGCGTGTTGCTCACGGATTCCGAAGCCCTCGCCGAAGCGGTGAAGGAAGAGGTGGCGCGTCAACTCGAGAATTTGAGTCGTGCCGATATTATTAAGAAATCCTTGGCGGATTACGGCTTGATTGCCGTGTTCCCTAGTATTGATGATTGCATCGACTATGCCAATGCAGTAGCGCCGGAACATTTAGAAGTGGTGACCGCTGAACCGGAACGTGCCTTAGGACGTATTACCAACGCAGGCTCTGTGTTCTTGGGGGCTTGGACGCCGGAACCGGTGGGCGATTATTATGCCGGTGCGAACCACGTGTTGCCAACAAGTGGCACTGCCCGTTTCTTCTCCCCACTTGGGGTGGACAGCTTCTATAAACGCATGGCATTTACGTCTTACAGCAAATGTGCACTTATGGATGGATGCGATGACATCATTCGCTTTGCGGAAGCCGAAGGATTGACCGCGCATGCCAATGCAGTGAAAGTGAGGAAGAACCAATGAGATTGAGCGATAAATTTAAGGGCAGAGAGCCTTATAGCCCAGGCGGCAAGCCATGTTTGGTGGTTTTAAACGCCAACGAGAGCTTTGTACGTCCATCCGCAGCGTTAATGGAAGAATTTCAATCTATTGTGGCAAACTGTGATTTTAACCGTTATCCGGACCCTCGTGCCATCGCGTTGTGTCAAGCTTTTGCCGACCTCTACAAGGTGGACTGGCAACATGTGACGGCGGGCAACGGCAGCGATGAATTGATTGAACTGCTTTTTGCTTGCTTGGTGGCACCGCGTGACCGTGTTGTGACTGTTAACCCTGATTTTTCGATGTACGGCAATGGGGCTTACATGAATGGGGTGGAAGAAATCATCTATCAACAGGATGACTACACCATCGATGTTGAAGCCTTAATTGCCCTTTGCAAGGAACGCGATGCGGCGATGCTAATTTTTTCCAACCCTTGCAATCCAACCGGCGTAGCGCTTTGCCGTGAAGAGGTGCTTCGCATTATTAACGGCTTTGATGGTATCGTAGTAGTAGATGAAGCCTATATGGATTTCTCCGACCAAAGCGTATTGGATTTAGCAGGCACTCAGGAAAATCTGATTGTTCTCAAAACCTGCTCTAAGGCCCTTGGGATGGCAGGGCTTCGTGTGGGCTTTGCCGTGACCACACCGGAAATGACCGACCTTTTACAAATCGGCAAACCATTTTATAATGTCGGGCGTTTGACCCAAGAGCTTGCCACCGCAGTGCTCCGTCGTGAAGACGAAATTCGCGCAGCGATTGTTGCCATCAATGAGAGCACCAAGGAATTGATGACTGGGCTTGCAGGGCTTGCGGAACGCTATGATGCCTTGGGGAAGGTGCTCCCATCGGCGACCAACTTTGCTTACATTGTGACTGATGTGGCACCTCAGCTTTTCGAAAGCATGCAAAATCACGGCGTGCTCATTCGTAAGCCACAGCCGAATGCCTTGCGTATCAATAGCGGTACTGCGGAAGAAAATGCGGCATGCTTGGCAGTCCTTGAAGCGTGCTTAAAGGAGCTGGAACAATGAGAAGTGTAACAACAGAACGACAAACCAAGGAAACCAGTATCAATTTGTTTTTGAATTTAGACGGCGGTGAGGTGCGCATAGCTAGCGGCATTGGCTTTTTTGACCACATGCTCACCGCCCTTGCAACCCATGCCGGTTGGGGACTGGTGTTAAATTGTGACGGCGATGTGTGGGTGGATAGCCATCATAGCATCGAGGATATTGGCATTGTGCTCGGTAAAGCCTTGGCAGAAGTTATTGATAAAACCGGCATTAAGCGTTATGGCAGTGCCATCATCCCAATGGACGAAGCCCTTTGCCGTGCAGTGGTTGACGTGAGCGGTCGTCCGTTTTTGGTTTACCACGGCGGCGAACAGGTGCAAGCGCCGATGATTGGCGACTACGACACAGAAATGACCGAAGAATTTTTGCGTGCTTTTGCGATGAACGCAGGAATCACCTTGCATGTGGAGGTGCTTTATGGAAAGAATGCACACCACATCGTGGAAGGGATCTTTAAAGCCGTGGCACATGCCTTAGAGGATGCGTTGTCTCCACGTGACGGTGGTGTGCTTTCTACCAAAGGGGTGTTATGATGATTGCAGTCATTGATTACGGGGCAGGGAATCTTTTTAGTGTATGCAATGCCCTGCGCTATTTGAACTTACCTTATGTGGTGACGAAGGATGCCGCAGAAATTAAGGCCGCGCGTGGGATTATTCTCCCAGGGGTTGGCGCTTTTAGTGACGCCATGGCAAAATTAAATGCCACCGGATTGGTAGACCTTTTAAAAGAAGAGGCGGAAAAAAAGCCTTTTTTAGGCGTATGTTTGGGCTTGCAAATGCTCTTTGAAGAAGGCCGTGAATTTGGTGTGACCAAGGGGCTTGGTTTACTTCCGGGGATAGTGCGCGAGCTTCGAGCGGATGGCCAAAAGCTCCCTCACATCGGTTGGAATACCGCCCACATCGTTCATGAATGCCCACTCACCGAAGGCATTGCGGACGAAAGTTATTTCTATTATGTGCACTCCTTCTGTGCAGAAACCAACGACAAATACATTGCCCTTGCAACCACCTATGGTGAAACCTTCCCGGGGATGGTGTGGCGTGACCACATTTTTGGCTGTCAATTCCATCCGGAAAAAAGCGGCGAGGTGGGCTTGCAGATTTTGAAGAATTTTGGGAGGCTGGTTGGATGATTATTTTACCGGCAATTGATATAAAAGACCGTACCCCAGTGCGTTTGTACCAAGGGGAATTTGATACCGTGCATAAGGTGGCGGACAATGCCCTTGAAACCGCCAAGCAATTTGAACAGGCCGGTGCCGAATGGATTCACATGGTGGATTTGGACGGCGCCTGCGAAGGCCATCCGGTTAATGACGATATTTTTATCGAAGTGGCGCAAAAAACCGGCCTCAAGGTGGAGCTCGGTGGTGGCATTCGTACCTTAGAGGACATTGCTCGTTATATTGAAGGTGGCATTAGCCGCGTGATTTTGGGCTCTGTGGCACTTCACAATCCGGCATTGGTGCGTGAAGCGGTGGCGCGTTACGGCGATGCGGTGGCTGTTGGCATCGATGCCAAGGATGGCATGGTGCGCGGCAGTGGTTGGCTGGAAGCCAGCGATGTGCATTTTGTAGACCTTGCCAAGGCCATGGGCGAAGCTGGGGTGCGTACCATTATTTACACCGATATTTCCAAGGATGGCACCTTGAGTGGTCCAAGTGTAACACATTATGAACAGCTCATTCAGGCGTGCCCTGATGTGAACATCGTTGCCAGCGGCGGTATTCGCGACATTGCAAACATTTGCGATTTGAAAAATGCGGGGCTTTACGGGGCCATTTGCGGTAAATCCCTCTATGAAGGCACCCTTTCTTTGGAAGAAGCCCTCGCACTCGCAAAGGAGGCGTAACCATGCTTGCAAAACGAATTATTCCTTGCTTGGATGTGCGCGACGGCAAGGTGGTTAAAGGCGTGAACTTCGTTGGTATCAAGGAAGTTGGCGATCCGGTTGAGCTTGCCAAGCAATACAGTGATGCCAATGCCGATGAAATTATATTTTTGGACATCACAGCCAGCCATGAAGGGCGCAGCACCATGCTCGATGTGGTGCGCCGTACGGCGGAAGTGGTCTTTGTGCCTCTCACAGTGGGGGGCGGCATTCGTACCATCGATGATGTGCGCGATACCCTCCGTGCAGGTAGTGACAAGGTGGGCATTAACTCCGCGGCGGTGCGCACACCGGAGCTCATTAACGAAGCTGCAGCCATGTTCGGGCGCCAATGCATCGTTTGTGCGGTGGACGCCAAGCGCATGGATGACGGCTGGCATGTGGTGATTAACGGCGGTCGCATCGATACCGGCAAGGACCTCATCGAATGGGTCAAAGAGCTCGAAGAACGCGGTGCCGGAGAAATTCTTCTTACCTCCATGGATGCCGACGGCACCAAGGCGGGCTATGACCTTGAAATGACCAAGGCCGTGTGTGATGCAGTCAATATTCCCGTGATTGCTTCCGGTGGGGCCGGCTCCATTGACGATTTTGCCGAGGTGTTTGAAGAAACCGGTTGTGATGCCGCGTTGGCTGCTTCCCTCTTTCACTACGGGGAGCTCACCATTGACGAAGTCAAGGATGCCATGCGTGCGCGTGGCATTGCGGCTAGATAGGAGATCATCATGGCTATTCAAATCGACATTGAAAAATATTTTCAGAAGGGCGACCTCATTCCTGCTATTGTACAAGAGGTTGGCACCGGTGAGGTGCTCATGCTTGCTTACATGAATCGTGAAAGTATGGCAAAAACCATCGAAACAGGCTATACTTGGTTTTGGAGCCGTTCGCGCCAAGAACTTTGGAACAAAGGCGCGACCTCGGGCCATGTGCAGCGTGTGGTTAAAATGATGGGCGATTGTGACGACGACACCTTGCTCATTGTTGTTGAACAAACCGGACCGGCCTGCCATACCGGTCGCCACAGTTGCTTCTTTAATACAATTGTAGATACGGAGGCGCAATGAAATGGAAAGTATGGATTTGTTGTATGACGTGGTGAAGACACGTCAAGCAGAACCACAAGAAAACTCTTACACCTGCTATCTCTTTGAGCAGGGGTTGGACAAAATTTGCAAAAAGATTGGCGAGGAATCCGCCGAAACCATTATTGCCGCGAAAAACGGCATTCAGGAAGAAACCGTTGGAGAAGTGTGTGATTTGATTTATCATCTGATGGTGATGCTTGTCGATCAAGGCATCCCACTTTCTGCGGTGGATGAGGTACTCAAGGCGCGCAGCGCGAAAATCGGGAACCTCAAAACCTTCCATCAAGTTGACCGTGAAAGTTAAGGAGGGGTGTGCAATATGAGTCGTCCACAACCAACCCAATCACCGGTTGCGTTAGGCGGGATGCTTGCAGCCCTTGCGGTGGCATTTGCGGCGATGAGCCAATTTTTGCCGCTTTTCTTTGGCCTTGTAGCACCACTACCCATTGCGGTGGCGGTGCTTTTGGTGTCTGTACGCTTTGCTGTTTTGGTGACGGTGGTAGCAAGTGTTCTCGTTGCTATTCTTTTGGGCGGTCCCCTTGCCGGGCTGGGCTTTGCTTGTCAAAGTGCCCTCATGGGGATTGTCGGTGGGGCACTTGTGAAGCAAAAACGTCACTATGGCAGTGTTTTTCTCTTTGTAACTGTGACCCAAGCAGTGGGGATGGGGCTTTATTTGCTGATTCAGCTTGCTCTTATGGGCTTTGATTTCGGTGCCTTTAGCCAAACCTATCTCACCATGGAAAAAGACATGATTGCCAGCGCCGAAAGCATGGGCGTGTTTGAAACCGTTGCGCAAACCAGTGGCATCACAGCAATGGAAGCGGAACAGAGCTTTAAACACACCACCCATCTTTTGATGCAAATGCTTCCTAGCATTTATATGGTGCTCTTTGCGGTAATGACGGCGCTTCATCTCTGGCTCTTGCATTGGGTTTGCAAGCGCATGAACATCACCCCGAATGTAGAACATCCAAATATGAAATCCATCATCATGCCGACATGGGTGCTGATCCCATTTTTGGGGGCATGGATTGCCCTGCTCGCAAACCGCTATATTGACATTCCCCTCTTGTGGATTGTGGCGGTTAATGTTATGGTTATAGGAGCGGCGTGCATGGTGGTAGACGGATTCTCTTACACCATCGCCAAGCTCAAGTTCTCGGAAGCGTCACCACTCATGAAGTTTTTGTATGTGATGCTGGCATTCTTCATGGGGATTTATTTAATCGTCGTGTTGGCGATTTTTGGTGTCTTTGACTGTATCTCTGATTTCCGTCATCTGAGAACAACACAGAAAGGAGCAAAATCAGTATGAAAGTAATTTTAACCGAAGATGTCCCTAAAGTTGGGAAACGTGGCGAAGTCGTAGACGTGAAGAGCGGCTATGCCCATAACTTCCTTTTTAAGAATAATGTGGCTGTTGA
>USCP01000054.1 GCA_900553245.1 uncultured Peptococcaceae bacterium | reverse complement strand
GCAAAGTCCTGACACTTTCTAAAGGCCGCCAACTAGCTGCCTATGAACGAATCCAGTCACGCCTATAAAATCGCAGCAGTAGAAGCGGTTAACACCGACTATATGTATATCGCACTATTCCTTGTTGTTTCACTCGTTTTATCATTCTTTATCACTAAAAAGAACCGTACCTCAAATTAAAAAACGGCACTTTCAATTTATAAATTGAAAGTGCCGTTTTTTATGCATCAATAATTATACTAAAGAGCGATTTGCACGTTTCATAAGGATGAGCGCTAAAATTGCTACAATACACTCTGAAACAGGCATGGCTATAAACACACCCATCAAGCCAAATATCCTTGGAAGAACAATAAGCATCAAGCTACTGAGAATCAAACTTCTTAAGACAGAAATGGTCATCGCAAGACGCTCACGCATAATAGACTGCAAATAATAGGTTGCAAACACACTCAATCCTAAGAACAAAAAGAAGGGGAAGTAATATCTAAATACAAACGGCGCAACATCCAATACTTCTTGAGAAGCATTGATAAAGAGCTGCGTAATTTGAATAGGAAGGCACTCGCCCACCGCAGTAAAGAGCATACCAAATGCAATCACGGTCATTAAAGCCATTTTAAACACTTTTTGAACACGCTCATACTTGTGAGCACCATAATTCATAGACACCAAAGGTTGAGCGGCTTGACCAACACCCCCAAACAATGCTTGGAACAACAACGAAATCGTTCCGACTGCACCATAAACAGATAACGCAGCAACGCCACCATAACGCAGAATTTGATTATTGATGATGATTGCAATGACTACATTGCCAAAATCCAAAACCCCAGATCCAAACCCAAAAGTAAAAACCCGTCGCATATCAGATAAAATATACTTTGAAAAAACCAGTTTCAAATGACATTTTTCTTTTCGGAAAAAATGTAAACACATCACTATCGCTTGAATTCCAGCGCCACCAACTGTAGCAATGGCTGCCCCAGTCATTCCCATATCCAAAGGGAAACAAAATAACCAGTCACCAAAAACATTGAAGGAACCACCAATAATCACACCGGCAGTGGCTAATCCCGGCGCGCCGTCATTACGCAAAAAAGCCGCTAAAAAGAGGGGGAGGATGTAGGCCGGAAAAAACCAGATCAACCATTTACCATATTCCATTACATATGGCATAGACTCATCATCCGCGCCAAAAAAACGAAAAATTGGTTCGTGAAACAAAAATGCTAGAATCCAGCCAATGGCAACAATAATACACATCATAAGAAGTGCAGCAGTAAAGTACTCATTACCACGCTTTTCAAGACCTTCGCCTTTGGCATTTCCCATTAAAACGGCACCACCAATACCACAAAGGATACCCAGGAATACCATAATACTAAAAAAGGGATTCAAAACAGCAATAGCAGCAGTCCCCATAGGTCCGACAGCTTGTCCAACAGCAATAGCATCAACAAAACTATAGATGGACATAACAGTAGCACTACCAATCGATGCTAACAAATATTTTACGTACAATTTTTTTATATCGTAAGTAAGAAAGTTCATGCATGAGCCTCCTTAAATTTATATTACTTGAATAAAACTCTTATTGAGGATGGAAGTGGTATGTAAAAAGAAAAAGGGATTTATTTGTCACAAGAACTTCTCATAATAAATATTATGTTAACTTTTTGTGGCGTTTATTTGATTTTATAGCAATCTTGTAACTCATCAATTAAGGTTTTAAGACGTTCACCATTTAAGCCATCGTTATAGTGTACTGTTGCTAAAGTATCGTTTTCTTTAACCATATCCCCAAGATGCTTTTCAATCACTAGACCAAATAACGGATCAATTGCGTTTGCATCTGAAACTGCGTAATCATTGGTCAATTGACCAATTTTAGTGGTATTGATTGTATCGACTCGGCCATTGGATGTCGCCTTTACCGCACAATGATATTTTGGCAATTTCTTCATCAATTCATTTAAATGCCCGCCTTGAGCATCAATCATTTTTTCAAACACAATCTTTGCTGCACCACTATCCCAGGCATTTAAACATTGCGCCTCTGCGTCCTCATATGGAATATCCTTCGCTAATGCCACCATTTCCGCAGAGATATTCAGAGAAACTTCAATCAAATGATCTTCACGGTCACATGCCTCAATCTCATTGTTTAAAATGCTATAGATATTTTGAATTTCAAGCCCAGTGCCAATAACGTTGGCAATTGGTTGATTGGTTTCTTCAATAACAATCTTCGCCGGCACATTATTTTTTTCGCAAACACATAACATATATTGTTTGAGTACAAGTGCTTCCTCATAAGAACCAATGAATGCACCATTGCCGTATTTTAAATTGATTACAAGCCTTTCTGCGCCTGTGGATAGCTTTTTCGATAGAATACTAGAACAAATTAACGGAATCGAAGCCACCGATCCTGTGCGGTCTCGCAATTCATACATGATTTTGTCAGCAAAGCACAAATTATCTGTTTGCATACCGATATATGCGCCTACTTCTTCTACCTGCATCTTAATATCCGCCGGCTTCTTTTCTAAGTCAATTCCCGGAATCGCTAACAGCTTGTCAATGGTCCCACCGGTAAAGCCAAGCATCTTACCGGACAGTTTAATCAATGGCACACCACAGGCTGCTACAATTGGTACTACCAGAAGCGTCACACTATCACCGACCCCGCCGGTACTGTGCTTATCAATCACGCTAGTTAATAGTTCATCACCGGCTGGTTTTGTCACCATTGCCATCGTTAAATCGGCCGTTTCTTCCATAGAAAGCCCTAAACATCTTACAGCCATTAACCAAGCAGCAAGCTGTGCTTCATCATAGGTTTTATCACGAAGCATTTCCACCATTTTTTCAAAATCATCTTTCGTATGAGTGGTCCCATTTAATTTATCTTGAATCATTTTCGCAATGTGCGTCATTTCAATCACCACTTTCTTTGAGTACATCCTTAGAACGCGGATGCATGGAATGATATTGATTTTCTATATCTTTAAAAGCAACATGTACATAAATTTGCGTCGTTGATATATCTGAATGTCCCAACATTTCCTGAATAGCTCGTAAATCAACGCCATTATTTAAAAGATGGGTCGCAAAGGTATGACGAATAGTATGCGGCGTCACTTCAAAGGGAATATTTGCCAGTTTCGCATATTTTTTTATAAGCTTCCAAACTGATTGTCGCGTCATAGGTTCCTGCCTATTAGATAAAAAAACATACGGACTCGGTTTCACATTGGCCTGCTGACGTGCTGTCATATATTCTGCTACAGCACGTTTAGCACACCATCCAAACGGCACTAAACGTTCTTTGTTGCCTTTCCCGATGACACGGATGAATTGTTCATCTGCATAAAACCGATCTAGCGTTAACGCAATCACCTCTGACACGCGCATTCCTGTCGCATACATGAGTTCTAAAATTGCCGCATCTCTTTTCCCAGCTAATTTATCTCTTGGAACAACATCAATTAAGGCATTCATTTGTTCTAAAGTCAGAACCTGCGGGAGCTTTTCTCCCTTCTTAGTGCGGTCAACAATAGTTATTGGCTCATCAATTATTTCTGTCTCCACTAGATAGGCTAAAAACCCCTTTAATGCTGTCGTTTTTCTTGCCATAGACGATGGTTTAAGATGTTCGCCTAAATGTGTCTGGTATTCTCGCAACAGAAGTGCATCCATTGTTGTTAACGTGGCGTGCTGTTTATTAAGCCACTCTCCAAATTGCATCAAATCTCTTCGATAACTTTCAATAGTATTATCCGAAAGGCCCTTTTCTACCGCCAAATACAGCAAGTAGTCTTTCAAGACCCATTCATACTTATCCATACTCATCATTTCCTATGCTTTTTCAATCGGTGCATATTGCGTGGAAATCGTTTTTAAACCTTCACTCGGAAATGCTACGGTTATTTTTGTATCATCATCCGAATCAACAGCAACCACAACACCATCACCCCAAGAAGAATGTTTCACCTTGTCCCCTACATTAAACGCTGCCGGTGCAACAGCAGGCTTCTTTCTCGTTGCTGTCACTTCATTTTTAAAATAGCGTTTTTTACTAACATTCGTATAATATCGCTCATCCAATTCATCCACAAATTCCGACGGCTGATTGTACATAAATCGACCGTGAATCATACGTTTTTCAGCACGCGTAATGAAAAGCATATCTTCTGCACGTGTAAAAGCCACATAGCACAGACGACGTTCTTCTTCCAGCCCTTTCTCCTCTTTTGCTCGAATATGAGGAAATAGATTTTCTTCAAAGCCAGCTACAAATACTACCGGAAATTCAAGACCTTTACTGGAATGCATGGTCATCAAACTAACACTATCCAACCCTTCTGCGGATTGGTCTAAATCTGTATAAAGCGCAATTTCTTCCAAAAATCCACTTAAATTGCGGTCCTCATAATCCATTTCTCGCAAGTCAAATTCCTTTGCAATGGATAAGAATTCCTCGATATTATCCATAGTTAAATCAGCAGCCACCGGATCGCTATCATATAAATAATTCACGTATCCAGACTCTTTAATCACATAATTTAAAAGTGGCTCCATTTCTTGCTCGCTAGCCACCACACGACCGTTCTCGATAAATTCAGAGAAGGATTTTAAAGCATTTTTAACTTTCGCCGATGTTTTTAATTCCGGCGCTGTTAATACGTCCACAAGCGAAAGTGGCTGATGTTCCATTTTAAAGTCAAGGATCTTATTCCATGTTTGCTCACCTATTCCACGTTTCGGAATATTGATAATACGTTTCATATTGACGGAATCATTAGGATTTGCCAACACGGACAGATACGCTAGGATATCCTTAATTTCCTTGCGTTGGAAAAACTTAATCCCACCATAAATACGATACGGCACCCCATTTTTCAAGAACACTTCTTCAAGGGAACGGAATTGTGATGAGGTACGAATTAAAACCGCAAAATCTCCGTAGCTGTAGTTGGACTTATTCATAATATCCTTAATCTGACGAACTATGAAATGACCTTCATCGCGGTCATCGTCCGCTTCATAATAAACAATCGGCTCGCCTTCCTCATTTTGTGTCCAAAGCGCTTTTTCCTTACGGGTTTCATTATTTGCAATCACTGCATTGGCAAGATGTAGGATTTTTTTAGTTGAACGATAGTTTTCTTCTAATTTAATAATCTTAGCGTTTTCATGGTCTTTTTCAAAGCTCAAGATATTCTGAACATCAGCGCCACGCCATTCATAAATAGATTGGTCATCATCACCAACAACGCAGATATTCTCATACTTAGCAGCCAATAAATGAATCAGCTCGTATTGAATTTTGTTGGTATCCTGATACTCGTCCACCATGATGTATTGAAAACGCTCCTGATATTGCTCTAAGATGTCCGGATGTGTTTTAAACAGCTTAACCACCAAACAAAGGATGTCGTCAAAATCAATGGCGTTATTGTCCTGTAGGGTTGCTTGATATTCTTCAATCACATCAATAACTATTTCAGGCAATGAACCGGCTTCGGCAACCCGTTTTAACCCTTCATTTAAGTCAAAAAATTTATTTTTGATTTTAGAAATCCCATTTAAAACACTGCTTGGTTTCAGCACATCCGCATCAATATTACGCTGCTTTAAAATACGCTTTACAATGCTCAATTGGTCAGAGGTATCGTAAATCCCAAAGTTTTCTTTTAAATCCGTGTGTTCCACCTCAAAGCGCAAAATCTGCAAGCAAGCGGAGTGGAACGTACGAGCCCAAATACGAGAGCCTCTTTCACCAATCATATCAATAATACGGTCGCGCATTTCATTGGCAGCCTTATTTGTAAATGTAATAGCTAAAATATGATACGGCGATACATTGCATTCCTCAATTAAATAAGCAATACGATGAACCAATACATTGGTTTTGCCAGAGCCGGCGCCGGCTAAAATGAGCAGCGGCCCTTCTGTAGTTAGTACAGCCTCTAACTGTTGAGAATTAAGTGTTGTTAAATCCATGGTTGGTTTCTCCTAATAATAGAAAAGCACTTCTATAAAAATGAAGTGCTTTTTTGATTTAATAGTTGATTTCTCGCGTAGATGCAAGCATCAATTTTATTCGATTTTCTTGGTTGACGCGACTGGCACTTGCGTCATAGTCAATCGGAACAATATTAGCATTTGGATAGGCGCTCTTAATTTTACGCAACATACCGCGCCCGACAATATGATTTGGTAAACACCCAAAAGGTTGCGTACATACAATGTTGTCCACACCGGATTCTATCAATTCTACCATTTCTCCTGTCAAAAGCCAACCTTCGCCCATCTTTGTTCCTTCATGAATTATTTTTTTGCTCAATGCCTTTGTCTTTTTAAACGGTGTTTGAGGTCTGAATTGACTATACCCTTGATAGGATTTTATCACGACATTTTGCAAGGACACAATAGATTGAAACAACCATTCCGATACAATGGCTTTGAATTTTCCCATACCATACAAATGATAATCCTCAACGCCGGCGTCAATCGTATATAACACAAAATCCATTAGCCCTGGCACAACCACTTCACAATTTTCATTTTCCAGCATTGCTTCAAGATTATTATTCCCCAATGGTGCAAATTTGACATAAATCTCTCCAACAATTCCAACACGCGTTTTTTTCACGTTGCTTTGCTGTTGAACGCCTGCAAATTCCTTAAGAATCACATTGCAATTATTTTTAAGTTGCTTTCTTGTAAAGCCACGATCCGCTTCAAATTCGCTTTCCAAATATTTGCAAACTGCATCAACCGCCTGCGCAGTTGCACCGTTAGTCACTTCATACGGACGCACTTGATTTTTTAAATTCATAATCATATCGCCGTAAAGTACTGCAAAAGCAGCTTTTTTTATAAAATCCTTATTTAAATTAAAGCCGGGATTCTCTTCCATCCCTAGAAGATTGAATGACAGCACCGGAATGAATTCAAGATTTGCTTTTTTTAAGGCCTTTCGTAACAGACTAATATAATTTGAAGCACGACATCCCCCACCGGTTTGCGGTAAAAGCAATGCAATTTTATGAGGGTCATATCCCAAATTTAGCGTTGCATCCAAAAGTTGCCCAATTGTTAACTGAGCAGGATAACATGTATCGTTGTTAACGTATTTTAGCCCTACGTTAATAATGTTAGACGACATAGAGTCCAAAAACTCTACTTTATAACCTTCTAAGGCAAAAAGTTTTTTTAACAATCTAAAATGAATCGGCAACATCATAGGAATCAAAATAGTATGTGTTTCCTTCATTTCTAAAGTAAAAACCGCACGCTCTTGATATGGCATTAGCGCTTCCTCCTTTGTTCTAATGTTGCAAACAAGCTTCTCAAACGAATCTTGACGGTTCCAAGATTGCTAATTTCATCAATTTTAATTTGAGTATAAATCTCACCCTGTTCTTCTAACAGTTCACGCACTTCATCCGCCGTAATAGCATCTAACCCGCAGCCAAAACTAACCAACTGCACCAAAGACATATCTTCATTCTGAGAAACGTATTTTGCCGCATTATACAGACGTGCATGATAGGTCCACTGATTCAAAACGTGGGTATCTGTATCATCATAAATGTAATCCAAACCATCTTCACTAATGACAACTGTATTAAAGCCTTGAATCAATCGGTCAATACCATGATTGATTTCCGGATCCACATGATATGGTCGCCCAGCTAAAATAATGATTGGTAAATCGTGAACGCGAGCATAATCAATGGCTTGTTTCGCAAAAGTTTTTTGCTTATCGCGATATTCGACTTGTGCTGCATAGGCAGCGTCCAACGCTTCCCCAACCATTTTATGAGAAAGATGAAGTGATTTCCCTAAATCTTTTATGAGCTGCTTCTTCATATACTTTTTATTGTGCACACCATAAAACCCATATTTGAAATTAGATGCATTAACGCGTGACACATTCGCTTCAATCACCTGTGGATAATACGCCACCACCGGACAATTATAGTTGTTATCACTAATGTGCTCATCAAAATTATAGGTCAAACAAGGATAAAAAATAAAATCGATATCTTTTTCAAGTAAATATTCGATATGACCATGAACCATTTTTGCCGGATAACACACAGTATCAGATGGAATAGTATATTGCCCCTTTTGGAACATTTGCTTTGAACCAAACGGCGACAGCATCACCCTATATCCTAAATGATTCCAAAAAGCAGTCCAAAACGGATACATTTCATAGATATTAAGTGCCAACGGAATCCCCACGGTTCCTTTTGGAAAATCACCCTTCATCTGTTCCTTCTTTATATTGTTAATCAACTGTTGTTTATACAAATAGGAATTTGGCAATCGGGATTCTTTTTCATTTTTATTCAACGGACGTTCACATCGATTGCCCGCAATCAGTTCTTCGCCATTACTGAAATGGTTAATTGTCAATTCACAATGATTACCGCAAAACTGACATGTTTTACTATAAGTTTGATACTCGAAGCGTTCCAACGCCTCTGCGGTTAAGCAAGTGCTTATGCCTTTACCATTTGCTTTTGCGTAAAGTGCGCAACCAAAAGCGCCCATTAACCCGGCAATCGACGGACGAATAACCTCGCGTCCGATTTCTTTCTCAAAAGCGCGCAAAATTGCGTTATTATAAAAAGTTCCACCTTGAACCACAATACGTTCACCAAGATCATCCGCGTCATTGGCTCTAATCACCTTATAAAGGGCATTTTTAACAACACTAATGGATAGACCGGCAGAAATATCTTCGACACTGGCGCCTTCTTTCTGAGACTGTTTTACGGACGAATTCATAAATACCGTACAACGAGAACCTAAGTCAACCGGATGCTTGGAATGTAGCCCTAGATTTGCAAATTCCTCAACATCATATCCCATTGCGCTTGCAAAGGTTGAAATAAAAGAACCGCACCCTGATGAACACGCCTCGTTCAAAAAAATAGAGTCAATCGTACCGTTTTTAATCTTGAAGCACTTCATATCCCGCCCACCGATATCAATAATAAAATCGACATCCGGCTGAAAATATTGTGCTGCTGTTAAATGAGCAATGGTTTCTACCAATCCAAAATCTAAAGAAAAAGCTGTTTTAATCAGTTCTTCACCATAACCGGTAACAGCAGATGACACAATATGAAGACCAGGATATGTTTTATACAGATACGCCAACGTTTCTTGAATTAAACCTATTGGTTGACCATTATTGTTTTCATATCTACTGTACAGAAGCTCATTATTTTCGCCTAAAAGGACCAGTTTAACCGTTGTTGACCCTGCATCTATCCCCAAGTACACATCGCCCTTATAAGCAGAAATATCCGCATATTTTACCGTTGACAAACTATGTCTCTCTAAGAAGCTTTTATATGCTTCTTCCGATTCAAATAACGGCTTAGTGTTTGAGGTGTGCTTCAAGGTGACATGACTTTCTTCAAATCGCTTTTGTAATTGAGACAAATCAAACGGCAACTCATTCTTGCTATACAGCGCAGCCCCCATGGCCACATAATAGCGTGCATCTTCCGGAAATACGTAACATGCCTCATTTTCTAAATGAAGAACATGTTTAAAGGCGGTTTGCAGTCCACTAAAAAAGTTCAGAGGACCACCCAGAAAAATGACCTTCCCTTTAATTTCTCTGCCTTGTGCCAAACCTCCGACCGTCTGATTAGCGACCGCATGAAAAATACTCATAGCTACATCCGATTTTTTTGCCCCTTGATTGAGCAACGGTTGAACATCAGACTTCGCAAAAACCCCGCAACGAGATGCAATATCATAAACAGTTTCCGCTTCATTCGCCAGGGTATTAAGGGTTTCCAAATCAACATTCAGCAAAACAGCCATTTGATCAATAAAAGCACCTGTACCGCCGGCGCACGAACCATTCATACGTACTTCAGACCCGCCGGTAAAGAAAAGAATTTTAGCATCTTCACCACCAAGCTCAATAGCCACATCAATAGCATCATGTAAATCCGTT
>USCP01000053.1 GCA_900553245.1 uncultured Peptococcaceae bacterium | reverse complement strand
GCTGATAGCGCAGCGCAAGGCTGTTTGGATAATCACGGAGCATGACGGCTGCCCTGGTAAAGGCAGCGTCAATATCCCCGGCGAGCACCAGCTCGGACAGCTCCTCAATCACGAGGGTGATTTCCGCCTCACTCAAGGTTTCGTTAAAATCAAAAAGGGTGTTCATGTCAATTTCAAGCAAACGTGCCAAGGCAGGAAGGAGTGCCACATCCGGCGTGCTGTGCCCCTTTTCCCATTTATTGACGGCAGGGGTGGACACATGCAAGCGGTTAGCAATTTGCTCCTGAGTCAGCCCGAGGGCGGTGCGACGGGTTTTTAGTTGGTTGGCAATGGTCATGGCGGTGACCTCCTTTGTGAATTGGTTCGAACCTTGCTTTAAGTATAAAGGAAGTCGCCCTTATGCGCCATTGAGGGGACGTTAAACGATGGGGTAAAAAAGATAACTGCTGGTTAACACGCGCTTTGTCCTAGGAAATCGCATTTCTCCGGTCAATCACCCGGCAAAGGCCTGTGTAAAGGCATGACAATCCTGTATGATAAAAATGAAAAAGGTATATCTATAATAAATCGGTACTTGCCCGCGTATGCCTTTTTCACCGCCGTTCCCGTAGGCAAGACGGGAACGGCATTTTTTATAGAAACAATGCAACAAAAGCGCAACGCCCGTGTGGACGTTGCGCTTTTGTTGTACTTAGCCGAAGCAGTAGTTTTGAAAAGTGCCGGTGTAGATGGATTCCGCTTCCGGCAATTGGAGAAAATCGTGCGGACGGGTCAAGGTCGGTGGTTTGTGCAAGAGCTCAATCCCTGCCGATTGCAATAGCTCTGCCACAAACTGGGAGCAGAAGTATTTGTTTTCGCGCTTGGTAGAAATCCCAAAATAGCAATACACCAAGCCCAAGAGGCTGTAGTTGATCTGTGCGGCCTTGGCTTGAAACTCTGCCAGGCTCTCTTCAAGGGCTTGCAGCTGTTTCTCCGTCACTGCCACACGCAAGACGGCAATTTGTGCATTGCTGTGAATCTTAAAGAACCCCGCATCCTTGCTTTCTTCAACAAAGCCCGCGCGTAGCGGATTGTAAATCTCCTTGCGCCCGATGGAATAAAAGCAACTCAGGCTTTGGTCGGTGGCAATCGAGCAATGATTAAACGGCACCCCCAAGCTCTTTCGAATCATCCTACCCAGCACCGTATCCGTGCGGGACACGATGATATAAACATATTGTGTCGTACCAGACATCATAAAGAAACTCCTCTCGCATATACTGCAAGTCTAGTGTACAGATAATAGTTCAAAAACAACACAAGAAATCTTAAAGACATCATCAAGAATACGTCCACTGGCAGTATTCCGTGAAAAGATTCCTAACTTGTATAATGTTACCATAATAGTCCGCATATCGCTATAAAAAATTTAGACATAAAGAGGTTTTTTGTGGTAGCGCTATTGTGGTTGAGGGAGCGGACTCTTTCTCGTCATATCCTCATCGGTATGACGAGAAAATGAGGAGAAAGGGACAAAGTGCACGCAAACAATCGGCAAAATCTCAAACGCCCGGCGGCGCCTTGAAAAGAGACGCATGCCGGGCGTTTTTTGGGACAGCATGACGGCGCATCAAGGAGAAATCTATTTGAGAAAAACGGTCTGAGAAGGTATGCTATATACTAGAAGATTCAACGTCCGCCCGCGGTTCGTTTGGGGTGGGGCGTGTGCAAAATAGGAGGTTCGCTATGGTTACAGGCGCGATCAAAAACAAAATCGACAAAATTTGGACAGACATCTGGGCAGGGGGCATCACCAATCCCCTTACCGTCATCGAACAGCTCACCTACTTGATGTTCATCCGTTCCTTGGATGAAAAGGAGCTGGAAATTGAAAGCATGGAAAGCATGGGCATGGAGATGGAACATATCTTTCCCCAAACGCCATCGGGACAAGCCATGCGTTGGAGCAAGTTCAAGCACAATGACCCACGTGAGATTTACGACTTGATGCAACAGCGCGTGTTCCCTGCCATCAAGGGGATGAAGCACGGGCGCTTGCCGGATTTTACCGAGCAAGGAGAACTCATTGACATCACAAGCGAGGAAGTGGGCGAAAACGAAGAAGCCACTGCCTTTTCTCGCTACATGAGTGACGCCATGTTCCTTATTCCAACGGCGCAAGTATTGGAAAAAATCATCACCGGCTTGGATGACCTGTACGAGCACGACGTGGAAAACCTCGATTTGCAAGGGGACCTCTACGAATACATGCTCGGCAAAATCGCCACCGCGGGCAAAAACGGTCAGTTCCGTACGCCGGTGCAAATCCGCGAAATGATGGTTGAGCTTTTGGCACCGACCCCGGATGACAGCATTTGTGACCCGGCCTGTGGGACGGCGGGGTTCTTGGTCAGTGCCGCGGAATACATTCATAAACACTATGAAGATCGCATGACCGCGGAGCAATGGGAGCACTATGCCGGGGAGGCGTTCACCGGTTTTGACATGGACCGCACCATGCTACGCATCTCCGCCATGAACCTGATGCTTCACTCCATCACCCATCCACACATCGACTACAAGGACAGCGTGAGCAAGGCCAACGACATTAGCGGCCAATTTACGATGGTCCTTGCCAATCCGCCGTTTAAGGGCACCATTGATGCCGAAAGTATCCACGATAACCTCAAGGCTGTGACCAATACCAAGAAAACCGAGCTACTCTTCTTGGCGCTCTTCTTGCGCTTGCTCAAGCCGGGCGGTCAATGTGCCTGCATCGTACCGGATGGCGTCCTCTTTGGTTCTTCCAAGGCACACAAGGCGATTCGTAAGGAGCTCGTGGAAAATCATCAGCTCCGCGCGGTCATCTCCATGCCTTCCGGCGTCTTTAAGCCATACGCCGGGGTGTCCACCGCCGTCCTTGTCTTTACCAAAACCGGCGCCGGCGGCACGGATAATGTGTGGTTCTACGATATGAAGGCCGACGGCTACAGCTTGGACGACAAGCGCAGCCCAATCGAGGACAACGACATCCCGGATATTATAGAACGCTTCCACCACCTCGAAAACGAAGCCACCCGCGAACGCACCGAGCAGAGCTTCTTTGTGCCAAAGGATGAAATCGTCGAAAACGGCTACGACCTCTCCATCAATAAATACAAGAAGGTCGAATACATCCCGGTGGAATACCCATCCACGCTGGAAATTATGACCGAGCTCCACGAACTGGAGATGGAAATCACCGCCGGTCTGGCAGAACTGGAGGAGATGTTGTAATGGCGAAGTTGGGAGATTTTATTAGTCCAGCGAAAAATATCAAATGTGGGGATGGAAAATATCCTGTCTTATCCATGACCATGCATGATGGTATTGTTTTGCAAAGTGATAGATTTAAAAAAAGTTTAGCATCAGCAGACCAAAGTGGATATAAGGTGGTTGACTATGGCCAATTGGTTGTTGGATTTCCAATTGATGAAGGGGTTTTGTATCTGCAAAGAGTCATTGAACAAGGGATAATGAGTCCTGCATATAATGTATGGGATGTAGATTATAGTCATGTGGATCCATCTTATTTTGAGTTAAGTTTGCATAGTCCTCAAGCGATGCAGTACTACAAAGAAAACTTAAGAGGTTCAACAGCGCGAAGAAGAAGTCTTCCAAAAGAAGTTCTGTTAGAACTTCCTTTAAAAATGCCATCTATGGACGAGCAAAAAAGAGTTGCGACATCGATTGATAAGTTAACGCACTTAATCGATATGCGTAGCAAGCAACTCGATAAGCTAGATGAACTTGTTAAATCCCGATTTATCGAGATGTTTGGGGTCCCAGGTAGTGATAATTTTGACTGGGGCTTGATTTCTTTAGGAGAAGTTTGTCAGATAAATCCTAAGAAAAATCATGATAATCGATTGCAAGATGGATTATTAGTTTCTTTTGTGCCAATGTCAGCTGTTAGTGAAGATGGACAAATTAACGTGTCTGAAACAAAATCGTATGAGAAAGTTAGAAAAGGATTTACGTATTTTGCTGAAAATGATGTGCTGTTTGCAAAAATTACTCCATGTATGGAAAATGGGAAAGGTGCAGTTGCTAGGGGATTAGTGAATCAAATAGGATTTGGTTCTACTGAATTTCATGTAATTCGCCCAATAGAAGGAAAGGTAAATTCGGTTTGGGTATATGAATTGACTGTTCTTAAGAATTTTCGCATGGATGCCTTTGACAATATGACAGGGAGTGCGGGGCAAAAAAGGGTTCCAGCATCATTTTTGGAAAATTATAAAGTATCTCTCCCACCCCTCGACCTTCAAAACCAATTCGCCGATTTCGTTGCCCAAGTCGACAAATCAAAATTGGCGGTACAGAAGAGCTTGGAGCAGTTGGAGATTTTGAAAAAGGCATTGATGCAAGAGTATTTCGGTTAAATCGTGTAGGATGGTGGTACATATTTTTTGAGGAGTGACCACCATGAAAAACGCATTGATCAATGACATTACTCGCCGGATGGTGCCGGTATTGGACAATCACCAGCTGATGCAGCTGCAAGAGGTGCTGGCCCATTGTCTGTGGGAGGTGGAGGTGGTGCCAAAGGAGGTGGGGGTGTCTGCGGTGCCTGACAATGCCGCCCTTTTGGCGCAATTTATCGCCGCCAAGCGTGTGGAGGGATGCAGTGAGAAAACCCTCAAATACTACCGCACCACCATCACCCACCTGTTGGAAGCGGTGGCGGTCTCGGTGACGCGCTTGCAGACCGAGGACCTGCGCCGTTATCTGGCAGACTATCAAGCACGCCGCGGGTGCAGCAAGGGCAATATTGATAACATTCGCCGCATCCTCTCGAGCTTTTTTGCTTGGCTCGAGGATGAAAATATCATCCTCAAAAGCCCGGTGCGCCGTATCCGCAAGATTAAATCCACCACCACCGTGAAGGAAACCTACAGCGATGAAGCTTTGGAAACCTTGCGCGACCGTTGCGACTGTCTGCGGGATTTGGCGATGATTGACCTGTTGGCCTCCACAGGAATGCGTGTGGGCGAGCTGGTGCGCCTCAATCGGGCGGATATTGATTTTGACAATAGGGAGTGTGTGGTGCTGGGCAAGGGCAACAAGGAGCGCCCCGTTTATTTTGACGCGCGCACCAAGATTCATCTCAAGAATTATCTCGAGAGCCGCACCGATGAGAACCCCGCCCTCTTTGTGTCGCTCCTGCGACCCCATAAGCGGTTGGAAATCAGCGGCGTGGAAAGCCGCTTGCGCACCCTTGGGCGCAAGCTGGGGATGGGCAAGGTGCACCCCCACAAATTCCGCCGCACCCTCGCCACCCGAGCCATCGACAAAGGCATGCCCATCGAGCAAGTGCAACGCCTGCTGGGCCACGCCCAAATCGACACCACCATGCAATACGCCATGGTCAACCAAAGCAACGTCAAACGTGCCCACCAACAATACATCGGCTAACACCAATCCCGATTTATCGAGATGTTTGGGGATCCAGTAAGTAATCCAAAGGGTTGGGAAAAGGTTTCTTTATCAGATATTGCAGAATTAAAAATTGGTCCTTTTGGATCATTGCTACATAAAGAAGATTACTGTGAGTATCAGCACCCTGTTATAAATCCATCGCATATTGTAAATGGAAAGATTACGGTTGATAGTAAATTAACAGTCACTAATGATAAATATGAAGAGCTATATGCATACCATTTGAAAATTGGTGATGTTGTTCTTGGTCGACGGGGAGAAATGGGGCGTTGTGCTGTAGTAGAATCTGACAATATGTTATGTGGTACGGGTAGTTTGCTTATTAGACCGTTCGGTGAATTGAGAGCGGACTTTATTCAAAAAATAATATCGTTTCCAACGTTCAAGAAAACTATCGAGGATATGGCGGTAGGACAAACTATGCCGAATCTGAATGTACCCATCGTAGCTAATTTTCAAATTATAAAGCCTCCAATTGAAGTACAAGCTAGCTATTATGATTTCGTTGCCCAAGTCGACAAATCAAAATTGGTGGCACAGAGGGGGCTACAACAGTTAAAATTTTTATTGAGCGTCAAACAAGATGGATTACTCACTCACGTGAAAGGAGCGTGCACATGGATACAGGGATTAAACCGCAGGTCTTGCAGGAAATCTGTGAGCTGGCAGCGACGTATGGGGTGAAGCAGGTGATTTTATTTGGCTCTCGGGCGCGCGGTGACCATTGGGCGAAGAGTGATATTGATCTTGCCATTCGTGGGGGCGACGGTGTGCGCTTTGCCTTGGATGTAGAGGATCAGACGTCTACGCTATTGACTTTTGATATTGTTGATTTGGATGAGGCGATGGCACCGGCGCTGCGTGATTCAATTGCACGAGAAGGGGTGGTGCTTTATGAAAAAGTTTGATCATTATGTGTCCAATTTGCAGGTACTATCCCGAGCCGACCAAGAGGATTTGAGCAATGAATTTATCATCGGTGGGATTATTGATAAGTTTTTTGTACAGTTTGAATTGGCTTGGAAGGTGCTCAAGGTGCTCTTGCAATACGAAGGGCGCAATGAGTGCGAGAGTGGGTCTCCACGCACGATTATCAAGGTGGCCTATAGCATCTATGATTTTATTGATGAGGATGTGTGGCTGGGGATGCTCAGGGCGCGCAATGATTTGGCGCATGTGTACGATACCGAGGCGGCTGTGCGTTTGACCAAGCAAATTATTAGCGAGTATATTCCAGCTTTTCAAGCATTGGAAAAGGGGATTGTGTGTCGTTATAAGGATGAATTGGAACAGCTGTAGGCGTTTCAACAGACTCAGACAGGAGGGGATGAGATGTCAAATTTTGGATTTTTAGCAGCAAAGGATCGATATGCCCTCTTTTCCGCTGCCTGTATCGAAGCGGAAAAGATTTACGCCACCTCACCGGCGATGTGTGCGGTGGGCTGTCGCAAGGCGTTGGAGCTGGCGGTGAAGTGGGTTTATTCGGCAGACCGCGATATGCAGATGCCCTACAAGGACAATTTGCAGGCCTTGATTCACGAGCCGAGCTTTATGCACGCCATGGAGTACGACACTTGGCGCAAGCTGCAATATGTGATTAAGCTCGGTAACCGTGCCGTGCACACCGAGCAAAAAATCACCGGCGGTGAAGCGGTGGTGTCTCTCAAGGTGTTGTTTGAATTTGTCGATTGGATTCACTATTGTTACGGCGATCTTGATGACGAGACTCATCAATTTGATGAGGCGGCGATTCCGACCGAAGAAGTCCACGTCGATCCCAAGAAAATCAAGGCGCAGGAAAGCCTTCTCGGTGAAAAGGACGCCGAGATTGAAGCCTTGCGCGCGCAAATTGCTCAAATGAGCGCCGAGCTCACTGCCGCCAAGGCAACCAATACGGAAACCCGCACCTTTACTGCCCAAACTTATACCGAGGATGAAACTCGCACCCTCTTTATTGATGAG
The DNA here is from genome assembly GCA_900553245.1 of uncultured Peptococcaceae bacterium. Classification (GTDB taxonomy): domain Bacteria; phylum Bacillota; class Peptococcia; order Peptococcales; family Peptococcaceae; genus UMGS1590. The sequence goes on along the minus strand of USCP01000053.1, from coordinate 2,638 downwards.
GACCTGAAGGAAATGGGCTGGGTTTTTGATGGCGTCGACGCCGATGTGCAGCTGGAGTATCCGGTGGACGACATGGGCGGCATTTCGGGGCAAAAGGGGCGCGTGGATTATGTGCTCTTTGGCAAGGACGGCGTGCCGCTGGCGCTCATCGAGGCCAAGCGTGCCGGACGCAGCATTGGCGACGGCAAAAAGCAGGCGAGCCTTTATGCGGATTGCTTAGCGCGCAAGTTTGGGCGTCGCCCGATGATTTTTCTTTCTAACGGTTGGGGACACTATGTGTGGGACGACACCAACGCGCCGGAGCGTCGCCTTTTCAATTTCTATAGCAAGGATGATTTGCAAAAGCTCATCAATCGTCGCAGCGAGCGCAAGGTGCTGGCACAGATTCCGATTGATGACAAGATTACCGACCGCTATTATCAAAAGGCGGCGATTCGTGCCGTGTGCGACCAGCTGGAGCAGGGGCAGCGCAAGCATTTGCTTGTCATGGCAACCGGCACCGGCAAGACCCGTACCGCCTCGAGCCTGACGGATGTGCTCAGTCGTGGCAAGTGGGTGACAAATATTTTATTTTTGGCAGACCGCACCGCCTTGGTGAAGCAAGCCAAGGACGACTTCAAAAATTATTTGCCGGACATGAGCCTTTGCAATTTGTGCGACAACAAGGACGACCGCAACGCGCGCATTGTCTTTTCCACCTATCCGACAATCTTGAACGTTATCGATGATGCCAAGAGCGAGGGGCGCAAGCTCTTTACGCCGGCGCACTTTGACCTCATCATCATTGACGAAAGTCACCGCAGTATTTTTAAGAAATACCGCACGATTTTTGATTATTTTGATGGGATTTTGGTGGGGCTTACTGCCACGCCAAAGACGGAGGTGGACCGCAATACCTACGATTTCTTTGATATGGAAGACGGTGTGCCGACCTATGTGTATGATTACGAAACGGCGGTCAATGAGGACCATGTCTTGGTGCCCTACTACAATTACGAGGTAAAAACCAAGTTCCTCGAGGATGGCATCACCTACGACGATTTGAGTGAGGAGGACAAGCGTCGTTATGAGGACGCTTTTGCCGAGGACAATCTTTTGCCGGACTTTATTCCGTCAAATGAGCTGAACAAGTTTGTCTTTAACCAGTCCACAGTGGATATGGTCTTGCAGGATTTGATGGAACGCGGTATTCACGTGGCAGGGGGCGACCGCTTGGGCAAGACCATCGTTTTTGCGCAAAACAAGCGACACGCCGACTATATCATCGAGCGCTTTAACGTGCTCTATCCACAGTACAAGGGCAGCTTTGCCCAGCGTGTGGTGTGTGACGATGCCTATGTGCAAAACATCATTGATGATTTCAAGCAGCCTGAGAAGGAACCCCACATCGCCGTGTCGGTGGATATGATGGATACCGGTATTGATGTGCCGGAGGTAGTGAATCTGGTCTTCTTCAAAAAGATTCGCTCCAAGACCAAGTTTTGGCAGATGATTGGGCGCGGCACTCGTTTGTGTAAGGGGCTTGAGTGTTTGGACGAAATCGACGGCGCCTATACGGACAAACGCCGCTTCCTGATTTTCGACTACTGTGGGAACTTTGAGTTCTTCCGTGAAAACAAACCGGGCTACGAAAGTCGCGAGGTCAAGACCCTCACAGAAAATATCTTTTGCAAGCGTGTGCGTTTGATGGCGGCGTTGCAAGAGCCAAACTTTAACACCGAGGAGGCCCAAGGGTGGCGCCGTGAATTGGTGAATCTTTGCCACGGGCAGGTAGAGGCATTGTCGTCGGATTTGATTGCGGTGAAGGTGCGCCGCGAATATGTGGAACGCTACAAGGACAAGTCGGTGTACGATATTTTGAGCGAAGGCAGCAAGGCGGAGCTCATGAAGGAAATCGCACCGCTTGTGTATATGGACGATAAGGACGAATACGCCAAGCGCTTTGACAACTTTATGTATGGGCTGATGCTTGCCCATATGGAGCAGTTGCCAACCTTTAAGCGTGCCCGCACCCAGCTTTGCAACATAGCGGCACTTTTGGAGAAAAAACAGACCATTCCGCAGGTCGAAGCGAAGCTTGATTTGATCAAAGAGGTGCAGACCGACGCTTTTTGGGAGGCGGAGGACGTGTTGCTCTTTGAAAAGGTGCGCGTGGCATTGCGCGATTTGATGCAGTTTATTGTGGAGCCGGGAGAAAGGATGATCCATATCATTGATCTTACGGATGATGTTATTGAAAGTGGCGAGGGCCAAGCCCTTGACCCAGCCTATGATTTTGAAAATTACCGCGCGAAGGTGAATCGTTATGTGAATGAGCACGGTGATACCATCGCCATTCATAAGCTCACCCACAATATTCCGCTATCAAGCGGCGATTACAGTGAGTTGGAACGCGTCTTAACGAGTGAGCTGGGCAGTGAGGAAGACTATAAGCGTGAATATGGCGATACGCCGTTTGGCCTCCTCATTCGCAAGATTGCCAAGCTCGACCACGAGGCGGCGATGGCAGCGTTCTCGGCATTCATCAACGACCAATCCCTCAATCAACGACAGATTGAGTTTGTGCATAAGATTATCACCCATATTGAGCTCAACGGCTATATGGAAAGTCCAAAGGTGCTTATGAAGCCACCGTTTG
>USCP01000052.1 GCA_900553245.1 uncultured Peptococcaceae bacterium | reverse complement strand
GTTGTCCACCTCAAATGCACAGTATTTAGCCTACTGGGGCTATGCCGCCTCTATTGCCACTTTGATTATTGCCTTGATTGGGCCGGTATTGGGGACACTGGCCGATACCAAAGACTTTAAAAAGCCGTTGTTTTCGCTTTTTCTCGTCATCGGCTTACTCTCTTTGGTAGGTTTGGGCTTTTTTGATCACTGGCTGATTTTTCTCATCATCTTTGTCGTCTGCCGCATCGGCTACTCTGGGAGCCTTATTTTTTACGATTCCATGTTGGGCGATGTCACCACCCCAACGCGCATGGACTATATCTCTTCTAACGGCTATGCTTGGGGCTATATTGGTAGCTGTGTGCCCTTTATCATTGCACTGGGCTTGGTGCTCGGTGGTGGTGCCTTGGGGCTCTCCATTACCATCGCTATGCGACTGGCATTTTGCGTCACCGCACTGTGGTGGCTGCTCTTTACCTTGCCACTGTTGCGCAACTACAAACAGCTCAATTATGTGGAACACAGTGGCACTGCCTTCCGCGAAAGTTTTCGTCGTTTAAGCCACACCCTCAAAAATATGCGCCACCAAAAGAAAGCTTTTATTTTCCTTTTGGCGTTTTTCTTTTATATTGACGGGGTCTACACCATCATTGATATGGCAACCGCTTACGGCACCGCACTGGGTCTGGATACCACCGGTCTCCTCTTGGCACTCTTGGTGACCCAAATCGTGGCCTTTCCGTTCGCGATTCTTTTTGGTAGACTCTCTCAACGCTTTGCCACCTCGCGTTTAATTACCCTCTGCATTGTGGCATACTTCGGCATCGCAGTCTTTGCGATGTTTCTTGAAAGCCAAGTGCAATTTTGGATTCTGGCAGTGCTCGTTGGGATGTTTCAAGGCGGTATCCAAGCCCTCTCTCGCTCTTACTTTGCACGCATCATTCCATCCGAGCAATCCGGCGAATACTTTGGCATTATGGACATCTGTGGCAAGGGCGCGTCCTTTATGGGGACAACCTTGGTGAGCATCGTCAGCCAAGTCACCGGCAACATCAACCTCGGTGTCGGCGCCATCGCGATTTTATTTCTCGTTGGCCTCGCCCTCTTCCGTGTGACAGTGCGTATCAAAAATTAAATTTCTACCGGCGTCCTCTGACGCCGGATTTTTTATCAATGATTCCTTGACAAAAGGACTATACAACTATAAACTATAGAACAATATCAAAATGAATAGGAGATGATTTGATGAACACAGAAATCCAACATTTAATCGATGAGGCGGATTTAGCGATTCGCGAGGAACGCTTTGACGATTTGATGAATTTCTACACCGACGACGCCGTTCTTGTGGTGCGTCCGGGACTCGAAGTAAGGGGTAAGGAAGCGATTAAGGCTGCGTTCATTAAAATCGCTGCCTATTTTAAAAACAGCGTAGTGCCTACCCAAGGCAAGATGTGCATGCTTGAAGCCGGCGACACCGTCCTCGTGCTTTCCCAAACCCTCCTCGATGCAGACAATAAGGATACCTCCGAATACAGCATGGATCGCCGCGCCACCTATGTGTATCGTAAAGTAGACGGCCAATGGCTGTGCGCCATTGACAATTCCTACGGCACCACCTTACTCGACTAAATCACCCACAAAATAACAACAAGCCCCCGATTCTATTTGGAATCGAGGGCTTGTTGTTGTTTGTACGGCACCAATTTATCGTCCTGAAACTTGATAGTGCTTATACTGACGTTTCCCAATCAATACAAACAGTCCGGCAACCGCAAGATAAATGACCGGCAAAATCTGCCAGGCAGTTAAACAATGGCCTGCAATTGGCAGTAGACGGCAATCAAAAATGTTCCAGAGCTTGAGGTAGGTCATTGGCATCCAATTCCACACTTGCGAAAGGATACGGATATCTCCTGCGCCCAGCTGAATTTGCCCCATAATCACCAAGCCTGCACAAACAGCCAAGGCGGCCGTGCTGCTTCTAAAAAGCTCCGATAACATCATCACAAAGGCTGCGGACAAAATCGCCGTCACCAGTGTCATCATCAATATAATGAGGCAGGTTTGACCCATTGTAATTGGCATCGAGGATTCCGCATAAAAAAGCTGCAGAGGCGCATCAAATCCATCCGAACCGTAAACACCCAAGCAGAGCGCCATGTGAAAGGCTGCCATGAACAGTGTGGCCCCTATGGCAACCACCTCACCGGCAAGAATCTTTGCCCAGTAAACGCTCTTTTTCCCTTTGGCGCAGGTCAATACCAGTTGGTCGGTGCGTTGCTGATGCTCTGATGCAAATACCCCCGACAGGCTAATAGCGATAAACAAAAGCACGCACACCCCCACGACAATAATCCCTTTCATAATCTGGATATATCCCTCATGGTAGCTATAGACCAAAGGTTGCTCAATCTGTGCTTCCCTGGCGCGCCAGTAATCCTTTTCAGCGTCTGTTAGCGCATAAGTAGTCCATGTATCTTCCAAATGATTGGCGCGTGCTTTATAAAAGGCATCTTCATCAACCGTCCACCCTTGAATCTCCTCAAGCTGCATGCCGGTCCAGGCGCGGATTTTATTAAATATTTCACTGTAAGGACGGGCATACTGTTCATATTCCGGTGTATTTGAATATTGCGCCACATCGGCAGGCACCTTTTTATAAGCATCAACCGTTTCTTGTAGCAGAGCTTGGTCAATCGCTCGCCCCGAAAGGGCCTCACTATTCGCCTTATCAATCAAAAAACCTTCATAGTGGGTTTCAACCGGCTTCCCCTCTACATAATAGGTGCCAAAAAGGCTAGAGGTTGCAGACACGCCGATACCGACCAGGCACAGCGCAAAGGCCATCCACACCATTCGACGCTTCAGAATTTTCTTCAACTCGTAACGAAATAATACCGTAAAATCACGCATGAGGACGCACCTCCTCAAATTGGCTCAGATAAAATGCTTCCAAATCGCCTTTTTCTTGGGTCCACGGGCCCTTAAAAATAAGCTGCCCGTCTTTCATCATCAACACTTCATCGGCAATATGCTCCACATCCGACACAATATGAGTGGACAGAAGCACCAAGCTTTCCTCGCCGAGGGTGTCCAAAATGTTTCTAAACTTGACCCGTTCCTTTGGGTCAAGCCCAGCGGTGGGCTCGTCCATCACTAGGAGCTTTGGATGATTGAGCAAAGCTTGGGCAATGCCTAAACGTTGCTTCATCCCACCGGAAAATGTTTTGATTTTCTTTTTTGCCACATCCTGCAAGGTCACCAATTCCAATAATTCGTCCGTCCTCTGCCGTGCCTGTCGCTTTGGGATGCCCTTTAGGGCTGCAAAGTAAAGCAAAAAATCTCGTGCCGTAAATTCCGGATAGTAGCCAAAATCCTGGGGCAAATATCCCAGCATGGCTCGATATTCTTCGCGACCGGCATTCACACCATTAAAGGACACCGTGCCGCTGCTGGGTTCAAGAATACCGCAAATCATGCGAATCAAGGTGGTTTTTCCCGCACCGTTTGCGCCTAAAAGACCCACAACGCCTTGCTCTAAGGTCACCGATACACGGTCGACAGCAATTTTATTTTTATATTGTTTGGATACACGATCTATGACAAGCGCCATAACAATCCCTCCATTCCGATGATGAGGCTTCTACATTGTTTCACCACACCAATCACTAAAAGAACCAGACACACAAACCACAACCATAGCGCATGCGGTTGATAAAGCACCGGTAACCAGCTGTGCAAAAAGGTCCCACTCACAGAAATAGCAAGCGTAGCAATCACACAGGCCATCATCCCATCATGGCTCGCTAAATGTCTCACCAATGTCAATCCAAGGGTTGCCGTGAGTAAATACGGCACACCCATATAAGCAACGACCGCCCATGGACTAAAGGAGAGTTTAACAATCCCCATCAGTACTATCATTGCCATGATTAGCACATTAACAGTCCCTAAAACAACCAACCGCGCTAAGGTGACACAGCGCAAAGAAAACCGTGTCGCCATCTCCAGCTCCACCATACGATAGCTTTGAGAACGTCCGCTTTCTGTGACAACCACCAAGGCCAAAAGCGGTGTCATCCCGGAAACGGCCCATAGACCATCCTTCGGCAGAACGGTCAATGTCATTAGTGCGATAACCAAAACCACCGCAGAAGCCACCCACGTCCATTTACGAATATAACGTGCCTGCAGCATGACTACCTCTGCCAAGGATAAATGCATCGGTGCAAATTGAGACAAAAACGCTTCCTTTCGCCTAGGAGGCGGGGCGGTGAAACCTTGCTTCAGATCATCTTTCCACTTTTTCATGGTCTTCCTCCTTTCGTAGCGCGCCTTTAAATTTCTTGGCAGCTGCCGCCACCTTTCGATACACCGCAAATCTCGAGATACCAAGCATTTCTGCCATGACCACCACAGGCACCTCATTCACATAACGCAAAAGTAACAACTCCTGTTCCTCGTCGGACAGTTGGGCCAAAGCCATGTCGACACACATTTTTGTCACCAACCGCTCCTCCGGATTCTCCGATTCTTGCAGCGCACAGACATCATCAACACGTTTCCTACGACTGTCATCGATACAAAGATTGCGAGCAATGGTATATAGCACCTTTAATGCCGTCGTTTCCGAGCCCTGCCCATAATGCTCAAAATAGCGCAAAAACGCTTCCTGCGTTAAATCCTCCGCAAGTGACGCATCGTACACTCTAAAATAGCAATAACGATATATTTTATCATAGTGTTCTTCAATATGGAGTGACACCGACTATGACCCCCTTTCATACTGTTTAACGATTGGCGCCTTATTTTGTGCGGCCTTTGTCACAATTTTTTTATCATGCACAAAAAAAGTGAAGCAGCGCAACTCTGCTTCACTTTCTCCTGCTATAATCTACTGTTCCTATTACGGGCAACACATATTACATGGTTCATAGCCACCGTTGCGAACTTCTTCGCGAGTGGTGGTAACGTATTGCGGATTCTTCATTTTCTTGACACTAGAACATTCCGGTGTGTGGAATTTCATGGTGTTGTCGTTGAGGACGTATTCATGTACCTCTGCATCAGAGGCATCGACGCTGGCATTTTCCATGACCGCGGATTCATCTGCGAGATGGCTTTCACCGGTGGCGTAGTCAATACCGATTCCCGGTTGCACATTGTAGGCATAGACACAGTAGCAAATGCCTTCGCCTTTGTCTTCCACAGAGTAAGCTTCCATAAGAACGCCATTTGCGACAAGGTCATTGCCGGCAAAGACAGGGGTCACACGATAGAGTACATGGTTACCAGTTTCTTTCACGTAATCGGCAACCATATTTTCAAACGGAAGCATCCCTTCCATGTTGAGGTAACGAGTACCGGTAATGAGGTTACACTCATTGGCATTTTCGCCGCTAAGCTGGTAACCAATGAGGTGGCAACGGTTATAAAGGTATTTGCCGTCAACGTTGTCGTACTTTGCCATACGCCAGCCACTAGGCTTTACCTGGCCGATGCTGCCGCGCTTTTCGGTCGGCATGAGGTCTTGACCCACACAGGCCATTGCCACACCACAACGCCCCAGATTGTCTAACGGCGCATAGGTTTCGTAGGATTCGGTGGTCAGGTCACTTTCGGCAAAATACGGCACATTGTCGTGCACCACCGTAAAGGCAGCACCGGTATAGGATGGTACCTGCTCCGGCACAAAGACATCGTCAGTAGCTGCAATATCAACAGTACGGTCGTTATTCACCGCCTCCTCGGCCGCTTCAACAGATTGCTCACTGGCTGCACTGTTGGTAAATTTGTCGTTTTGGTCAACCCCGGCGTCATCTAAGGCACCGCAACCGGTAGCGATGCTCATGCTCATTACAATCGTCAATAACAGCGCCATCCATTTGCGTTGTTTCATCATAAATGGTATTCCTCCTTGGTGATTTTTTCATGGGAATGGCCTTCAAAATCCTCACTCGCCACAAGTGACCATTCCTCTAAATGCAAATCAAGATGTCGATCCGCCGGATAGTGACGATTCCAACGATACACAGTCAAAGCATCTATGCGCGCCCGCACCTGGTTAAGCGGTTGGTCCTCCACAAAGCACCAAGCATCCTCAGGGGCTTCGGTCAAAAACGCCTCTGACACATGAATGTTTTCAGCTGCCTCAAAAAGTGATGCGGAATAGGCATTCATCCAGATGGGCGCCTCATTCGCGCTACTGAGAATATCGGCAATAACGGCACAGTCTCGGCTTTGTCGTCTATGATTAAAGCACATCCCATTGCGGTCATCCAAGCATACAATAACTTTCATAGGCCTTCCCTCCTATCAATGATTGTTTACTCAGTATAGCATATTCCCCTATCAAGCGCGAGCCATCGACATAGCGACTTCTTTTGGAGTGCTTACGCCGTTTCTTGGGATTTTTCCTTGTTTTTCACCGTTATTCCCACTATTATAAAAATATCCAAACAAAAAAAGGGAGGCCTATCAATGATGACCATCGAAGAACAAGTCAAAGCCTTAAAGAAAGAGAAAGACTACTGCTGTACCCAATGTCTGTTTCAAATTGCCGGACTCGATCCCCTTGGTCTTGAAGATGAGGCCTGCCAAAAGGCGCTGCGTTCCTTGGGCTGGGGGGTGCGCACCCAAATCACCTGCGGTGCCATTACCGGCGCTGCCATGGCACTCTCCTTGCATATCGACGACAAAAAAGAAATGGCGCAGGCCGTGGAAGACTATACCACCTGGTTTAAGGATGTGTACGGCGCCACCGATTGCGGCGACATCTTAGGCTGGGGTAAAAAGCCCGACGGCAGTTGCCATGACAAGGTCGTGGCCCCCTGCATCCGCAAGGTGCTGGAAATGGTCGACGCGCGCAAGAAATAATAGACATACAAAAGACGACATCCGTAGATGCCGTCTTTTTTCTTATTCATATCGTTTACCCACATAATAAAGCGTGAGAACTATGGCTCCCATCACACACCAAACAAACGGCGTTTGTAGCCTTTCCCAAAGAGCGATGCCACCGATTCGGCTGACTGCAAGACAGACAAACGGCACCAACACTGCTGTTCCTAGCATGTAGCCACGCAGAACCGTCAATATCTGCAACCAATTGCCGTTGTTAATGGCAAGGCCTGCCAGATTGATACGAAAGATGCCCTGGGTGACAAAGCCAATGCGATTCGTATCATAATAAGTGGGCAATCGATCCTTGGCAAACACGCAGAGCCATATCGCACAAAGGAGCATCATCGCTGAAAGCATCGCGATATCTTTCAAGAACATCGGCGCTTCGCGCGCCACCAGCCACACACCCAAAAGGGTGAGTACACTAACCACACCACAGCCCACACACCACCCCTTATGCCATCGCTGCATGATGTGTTCCACCGGCGCCGGCGTTGGGGACAGTGTCGCATCCACCATTTGCGAGCGCTCTCCTTCTAAGAGCTCTGTCACAGTCACATCAAAGAGCGCTGCTAAGGGCAACAAAAGCCCAATATTAGGCAAGCTCGCACCACGCTCCCATTTACTCACCGTCTTGTTGGAAACAAAGAGCTTTTCTCCCAGCTCCTGCTGAGTCATATTCTTTTCTTTGCGAAGGGTCTGTAAAAAAGCACCGAATTTTTCGCAATCAATCTCGGACATAGTCCCACCTCCTTGCCTTCCAGTGTACCGTCACCAGCCTTATTGCGCAATCTACCGTCGGGAGAATTGAGTGCTACGCCTATATAAAAAGACCGTTCTCCCTTGAGAACGGTCTCATTTTTCTTAAGATTCTACGGTAGCAAAGACTTCATATTCATCATAACCATTAAATGTACTTCTGTTTTGGATATTAAACGTTGTCTTTTCATTGGCCGGAATGCTATCAAGGCGTTCAGTGGAGCCACCGACGATTTTGCCACCTTTGTAGTAAACCACGCTGACCAATACGCCCGGAATATCGTAGGCGGTGTTATTGGTCACGGTACCGGTGTAGATGGCACGATTGTCTTCATGCTTTTCTTTGACATCGCTGACCTTGAGGTCACTTGCCGCAAAGACGCCGGAGCCTTCATATGGGGTGATGTCATAGTCGGTGTTCTTGACCTTGATTTCCACAGAATCGGCTTGGCCGTTTTTGCATTTGATGGTGTCACCAAAAACCACGCGTGTATCCGGTGCAATGCCGTCTAAGGTACGTTTCTGCTTGCTGACCAAGCTACCGTCCTTAGCGCGTACGGTGATTTCAATGGTTGGGGACTTGATGGCATTGTATTTGTTGAGGTTTGCCAATTCAACGCCGTAATAGACCATGGATACACCATTGCCAACGTGTTCAATGGCATAGCCGCTATCCACCAGCTTCACATTTTTAACGGTTTCAGCTTTTGCAGCCTCAACATTGCTCACACTGGTGTCGCTTGGCTCATCCTTCTTGTCATCTTTGTCCTTCTTATCGTCTTTGTCTTTCTTGTCGTCCTTATCATCCGGATCGATGCCTTCTACTGCCAGATAGGTATAATCGGTTTCAGATGGCACCAAGATTACTTCATAGCCTTGTTGACCCGCTTCTAAAACGAGCTTGCCATCCTGATAGCTGAAATGACGGCTGGCATCCGGTGCCCCGTGGCTTGTGGTAGCCATGATGTCTTCATCACGTTCAGAGTTCCAGCTGTAGCTATCCGTTGCTTCCTTTGGCGCTTTATAGGTCCCTGCCCAATATACAGAGCCATGCTGATCGGTACTGCTGACCCAGTGCAATTCAATCAAATCGCCATGGATAAACCCTGCAAGATAGTAGCCGCTTCCCTGCGTCTCAGCGATCCAACTTCCAGTCAAATCCAAGGCATCTGCCTTTTCTTCTGTTGTCTCAGTGGCGACGGACCCTTGTGCTTCATCACCGCCATTGCCACAGGCTGGCAATGTTGTCACGGCAAGCATCAAAATTAAAGCGAGTATTTTTTTAGAAAACTTCATTCACCCATCTCCCTTCCCAACAGTCTTTATCAGGCATTTACACCGATTTGTCCGGATAGTGGCAAAAGTTTCAAATTAGTAAAAATATCACGAATTTATTACAACACAATCCCCTCTAAAAGTCAACATGAAAGCGCCTTTTCGCCATTTTGGCTACCGTTCCAAGCCTTGCAAAGCAACGGATGAACAACAATCAGTCAATGGCTTGACGCAATGATTTTATCCCTATAAAATGAAAAAGTCGGGTGTCTTGTCACCCAACTGTACATAAGTTTGAAAGGATGAGAGGTTTGAATCAATTTCGCGCTTTCTTAAAACGCAAGGACATCGAAATTTCGTTACGTCGCTACGGCATTGACGCCCTTGGGGCGATGGCCCAAGGGCTCTTTTGTTCACTGTTAATCGGTACCATTATCAACACCATCGGTACTCAGTTTCACATTGAAGCATTGACACAGACGGTTGCTACAATCAATGGAACCGACTACACCGTGGGGGGCTTGGCATCTGCCATGAGCGGCCCTGCCATGGCGGTGGCGATTGGTTATGCACTGCACTGTCCGCCGTTGGTGCTGTTTTCTTTAATCACTGTGGGCTTCTCTGCCAATGCCTTGGGGGGCGCCGGCGGACCTCTCTCCGTGCTCTTTGTTGCCATTGTCGCTGCTGAGATTGGCAAGGCAGTCAGCAAGGAAACAAAGATTGATATTTTAGTGACGCCTTTGGTCACCATCGGCATTGGTGTCGCACTGTCGGCATGGTGGGCCCCACCTTTGGGCGCTGCTGCGATGAAGGTAGGGAGCCTTATTATGTGGGCCACCGAGCTGCAACCGTTCTTTATGGGGATTCTGGTGAGTGTGCTTGTAGGGATTGCCCTCACGTTGCCAATTTCCTCCGCTGCCATTTGCGCGGCCTTTGGCTTAACCGGTCTTGCCGGTGGCGCAGCGGTGGCCGGTTGCTGTGCGCAAATGGTTGGCTTTGCAGTGATGAGCTTTAAAGAAAACCGTTGGAGTGGACTGATTAGCCAAGGACTGGGCACTTCTATGCTGCAAATGGGCAATATTGTGCGCAACCCTTGGATTTGGGTGGGGCCGACCTTGGCATCGGCGGTGACCGGGCCACTTGCGACCTGTCTCTTCCATCTT
>USCP01000051.1 GCA_900553245.1 uncultured Peptococcaceae bacterium | reverse complement strand
ACCCTAATTTCGGCTCGGCCGAAATTAGGGTTTCTATACAGTCTGAGGCAGTGATTCAGAGAAATCACTGCCTTTTGTTTATTTCAAATCCTGTTTTCGGAAGAAACGAATACCGATGCCGCAAAAGAGGAGGATTTCTAAGAGATTGACGATGCAAAATTCGAAATGGAAGGGGGCATTTTTCATAATGAGAGAGTTGTCCCTCTTATTATGAGGTTCCCAGTATCGATACTGTTCGTATTCCGCCTGGGCAAAGGGTGACATCAAAAGAACGGCGTTGGTGGCTTGGCGTTTGAGTCCGTCAATATAAAGGATGTTATCGTAGGTTTCGTGGGTGACAGGGTCCAGTCGAGTCGGTTCTTCGCGAAGGTTTGAAACGGTGTTGCCGCCGGCGGCCAGCAAGCCGATGGTGAGTAAGAGGGCCATGGCGATGCTAATCAATTGTCTGTGGGTGAGCATTGCCAGCATGGTAAAAAAGGTAGAAACGGTGACAAGGCCAAGCCAGCTGATGAATGCGTTTACAAGAAGTCGTGTCAGTGTAAAGTTGGGGTCCACGGTGTGGTGCTTGATGTTGGAAAAGGCAACAACGGCGAGGCTCACGATGACAAAAAGGAGGGTGGCGAGAACGGCCCCCACGCCGACCTCGGCGAGAAAGATGTCCTTTTTGGTGCAACCGGCGGTGATTTTATTATTGATGGTTCGGGTTTCAAAATCGTGACCGATGTGAATTGGAATGAGAATCGCAAGAATCACGCAAATAATGGGGGCGTTCACAAAGAAATAGCTGGTGGCATAGATGGTAAAGCCGCACTCACTGAATAAGAGGTGTTCGGCGTTGATTCCGAGGGGCACCAAGAGACTCAACCAAAAAAATGGCGATTTGAGTGCGCGTTTGAGCTCGAGGATGAATAGGGTTCTCATGATTCGTTCCTCCTTATGATAGATAGTTTTGGAAATAGAACTGTTCAAGGTCGTTGGTGTGAATATCCGCGGCAGAAATTTCCTTAAGGAGGCTGCCGTTTTTGAGGAAGCCGTAGTGGGTGGCAACCTTTTGCAGCTCGCCTAAGATGTGGCTTGAAATCAAGATGGTCACACCGTATTCTTCGTTCAGGCGACGGAGAAGATGGCGCATGCTTTGGATACCTTCGGGGTCGAGGCCGTTCATCGGCTCGTCCAAAATGAGAAAATCCGGTTCGCCGACAAGGGCCAAGGCAAGAGCAAGGCGTTGCTTCATGCCCAATGAATAATGCATGACCCGTTTGCGATTGTTTTCGAGACAAACGAGCGCAAGCAAGTCGGCGGCTGTTGTCTTGGCTTCCTTGCGCGTGTAGCCTTTGAGCCTGAGTTGATAGATGAGATTACCGCGGGCACTCATGAGCGGATAGAGGGCAGGATATTCAATGAGGGCGCCGATTTTTAGATCGGTGTCCATGTCGATATGGCCGCCGGTCGGCTGTTGCAGATTGGCAAGCAGACGCATCAGGGTGGTTTTTCCGGCACCGTTGTTTCCGACCAAGCCGTAAATGGCACCTTCGGGAATGGTAACGGATACGTTATTAAGAGCGATGGCTTTCTTATAATGCTTTGAGAGCTCTACGGTTTTTATGAGCGCTTTCATCATGGGGCTCCTTTCTATGAATCGAGGGGGAGGTCTTTTTTTAAGACCATCATAGAGGGGAGGCGTTGACGGGTAAAGAAAAGGGCCCTTTGCAAGCGGTGAGGAGCGCGCTAAGAGTGGTTTACATGGGTGTCAACCACTCTTTTCTTGTGGAGAAGGAAGGGGTGTGGCATACTTGAGCTAGAAGAAAAGGCACAAAGGAGGCGCTTTTATGACGGTTGCGGAAATGATTAAAAAAACACGCACAGACAACCACATGACCCAAGAAGAATACGGTCAGAAATTCGGCGTGACACGTCAAACCGTATCGAGCTGGGAAAATGCCCGCAGCATGCCGGATCTCCAAATGCTCATTGATATTTGCAACACCTATCATATTTCTTTGGATGCGCTCTTAAATGAGGACAAGGATTTTGTTGAAAAAATAGACCACTACAGTCGCTACAGAAAATGGATGAAAATCCTTCTGGCGTGTGTGGCGGTCGTCGCTCTTATTTGTGCGGTGACAGTGGTCGGTTGGCAGGGGAAGGCCAATCGTGCGAACGAGGCCTTTAGCGAGGCGGCTGCTCAAATGGGCTTTACGCTCGAAGACGGAAGATACTTGCTAAAGACTGGTGATGTCATTTACGAACTGCCAAATCAAAAGCTGCCTTTTTTGAAAGGACAGTTTAACGCGCAATATAGTGAAGCGTTGTTGAGTATCAGTGATGCAGAGGTAAATATTCGCTTGCAATATGGCGAGGATGTCACCATCGAATGGAACCATTATCGCGCCCTAAGGGGGCACATCGACTCGGACGGACGCTTGGTGATCAAAGAAAATACCTTAAATGAAAAGGAACAGGCGCAATATACGGCCCATGAGAAGGAAATTCGGCGTGCATTGGATAAACTACGTATCATTCATCAGACGGCTTATCGATGAATAAAAAAGGCAGTGATTTCACAGAGAAATCACTGCCTTTTTCACGTGCAATCCACAGTTGTGGAAATTTTTTATGAAGGTAAATAAAAAAGCGAATCCATCGGATTCGCTTGGATCAACAATACAACCGTACATCCACCTCTGAAATGATCTCCCAGGCGGTATCTTACCAGCCAGCTCGAGCCAGGCGCTCCCGTGGCACATACGCGGGTCTACTTAGTGCTGCTTCCTTCCGGACCTGACACGGTTCATAGGTGCGTATTGCACAGGACCCAGCCGTCAACACTACTTAATAAGGCCAGACCCTAAAATCACACCCCTCGGGTGGACGTCGATCCTGCTGTAGCGGATTGCAGGTTACAGGGCACCGCTAACTCCCCATCTAGTACGGTTTTTCTATTATACCATCGTAGACCGCAAAAATACAAGCACAATTATGTGGTTGTTATCAGTTTTAGACAATAAAAAACGTCAGTCCAAAGACTGACGTTTGCTGGATGATGACGGGCTCGAACCGCCGACCCTCTGCTTGTAAGGCAGACGCTCTCCCAACTGAGCTAATCATCCGTAACTCGTTTACATTTGATAATTATAGTGACCATGAGGGAGAATGTCAAGGAAAAAATGAAAAGAATGTAAAATCTTTTTTTGTGGATAATGCGGTCAGAGGGTCTTCTCAAAATCGGTCAACGATTTTAGAATGAAATTGACCGAAACGGTTTATGGAGGTGGTTGGATGAATGAACGATTTTTTGCGTTGCCGGAAGAAAAGCAGCAGGCCATTATCAATGCAGGCTATCGGGTGTTTTCTCGCAACTCGTATAAGCACAGTCCCATGAGTGAGATTGCAGATGCTGCCGGAATTAGTAAGTCGTTGCTGTTTCATTATTTTCATAATAAAAAGGAACTGTATTTGTTTTTGTGGGAGTACTGTGTGCAAATAACCATTGATCGATTAACGGCCTATGCCTGCTATGAACAGACAGACTTGTTTGAAAGCATGGTGCGAGGAATGCAAGCAAAGATGGAGATTATCCGTCAATATCCGGATATGGCAAATTTTACAATCAAGGCGTTTTATGAGACTGAGCCGGACATTCGTGCTGCTGTTCTCGAGAGTTATCAGACCCATTTCAATTTCAAGGCGGATCAAACACTGGTCAATATGAATCCGGAGCAATTTGCTCCAGGCATTGATATAGAAATGATGTATAGAAATATGTATTGGGCCTCTGAAGGGTATCTATGGGAATTGGTACAGCATGGTGAGGTTGATTATGAACAGATGGAAAAGGATTTTTTAAAGCTCATTGATTTTTGGAAGAGTGTGTATCTACGAAAGGAGTGACAAGAATGAATGTGATTGAAACCACCCATTTGACCAAGCGTTATGGGAAGGCGCGTGGGATTGTGGATGTCAATCTTTCGGTGGCAAAAGGAGCGCTTTTTGGTTTTATCGGGCCAAACGGCGCCGGAAAATCAACGACCATTCGCACTCTTTTGGGGTTGATTGCACCAAGCGACGGTCATGCGAAAATCTTTGGCATGGATAGTGCAAAGGACAGACAGGCCATTTTAAGTCGTGTGGGCTATTTGCCTTCGGAAGCGATTTTCTATCCGGGCATGAAGGTCAAAGAGGTGCTAAAGCTCTCTGCCGATTTGCGTAAGATGGATTGTCGTGAGGAAAGCAAGCGCCTTTGCGAGCATTTGCAATTGGATATGAAACGCAAGGTGGAGGATCTATCCTTTGGCAACCGCAAAAAGGTGGGCATTGTCTGTGCTTTGCAGCACCGGCCGGAGTTGATTGTCTTAGATGAGCCGACGGGCGGATTGGACCCACTGATGCAAAAAGCGTTTTTTGATATTTTGGAGGCACGAAATAAGGAAGGTGCCACGGTGTTTTTGTCGAGCCATATTTTGTCGGAAATTCAAGCCCATTGTACCCATGCGGCGATTATTCGAGATGGACGCATTATTGCCAGTGACACGGTAGATGCTCTTGCACAAACCAATGCCAAGCGTGTGACGGTGCATGGACAAGTGGCTTTGAATGCCCTTGGAGATATTCGTGATTTGTCCGGCGAAGGGGAGGTGGTGCGCTTTCTGTATAGCGGTGATATGAACCGATTGGCCCAGACGTTGGCTTCTGGGGAAATTCACGATTTTACGGTGACCGAGCCAAATCTTGAAGAAATCGTTCTTCATTATTATGAGGAAAAGGGGGAGGCGTGATGACTATTGTAAAGCACGAACTCAAGCAGGGGAGAAAAGCGCTGTGTTTGTGGACACTTGGTATTGGTGCGTTATTGGTCGTTTGTGTCTTTCTCTTTCCGGAAATGAAGGGGCAGATGGAAGGCGTCAATGATATGTTTGCTTCAATGGGGGCGTTTACGGATGCCTTTGGCATGGATCGGTTAAATTTCGGCTCTTTAGTGGGCTTTTATGCCATTGAATGCGGCAATATTCTGGGCCTAGGCGGTGCGTTTTTTGCTGCTCTTTGTGGCGCTGCGGCATTAAGTAAGGAGGAGCATGAACACACGGCAGAATTTTTATTGACCCACCCGGTGAGTCGCAAGCGTGTGGTGACGGAAAAACTGATTGCGGTGTTGATTCAGGTGACACTCTTGAATGTTCTGGTTTATGCTTTTGCCGGTGGTTCTATTGTGGCCATTGGTGAAGCGGTGCCTTGGAAAGAACTGAACCTTCTGCATACGGCATACTATTTCATGCAGTTAGAGCTGGCGATGGTTTGTTTTGGCATGTCCGCTTTTATGCGCAAGGGAAGTGCCGGTTTGGGGTTGGGACTAGCCATTTTGATGTATTTTTTGAATCTGATTGCAAATATTACCGAAGAAGTGGAATTTTTGAAAATGATTTCGCCCTTCGGTTATTGTGAGGCGGCAGATATTGTCAGTGACGGTCATCTTGACGGTCCCTTGATTGGCATTGGTGCAGCCATCGCACTTGCGGGGATTGGGATGAGCTATCTCAAATATACTCATAAGGATATTCATTGAATGAAAAAAGTCGGTGCATTTTCGCAAATGAAAATGCACCGACTTTTTGTTTATCGTGTTATAGCCAGATGGCGTTTTTCAAAATGTGTTAGTACAGGATAGGCCAACGCAACAACGATGGTAAGCACCAAAAAATTGCAGAGTCCATTGAAGAGAATCGCTTTTGCGCCGGTTTCCACAAGTACGAAGTCAGGTGTTGCATGCAGGTAGTGGTTGACGGCTGCGGCGAACAGTGCTGTTACAAGGCAGGCGGTACCACTTAGTGTTAATGCAAAGCAGACTTTTTCCTTGCTGAAAAATGGTGATTCGGCAATAGAAGCGAATGCAAAGATGCAACTCAAAAAAGTGGCGTAGCTAATAGCGAAAGCAGCGGTATTGAACAAAAGAATCATGAGAGGGGTTGCGATAACGACGGAGAGTAAAAAACTTTTTTTACGGAACATGATTTTAAAATCATTTATTAGTAAGTTCATCATGCTCGGGTCCTCCTTATTAAAAATCCTTTTTGTTTAGAATGTGTACGCTGAGAAAATAAGAAAGTGTGAGGCAAAGTGCCAAGAACGCCACGAGGACGATCATCCCAATGCCGGTTGAAAAGGTGGCAAGGGTTTTTCCGTCCAATACACCCATGGTGCCGAGGCTGAAGGAAAAACCAATACCGGCGGCAATGAGTACAAGCAGCACCATGCGTGCTTTCTCACTGCTAAAACGAAAATGAAGCGGAATCACCAAGGCCAGGAAGAATAGCAACAGACTATAGGTGAAAAGGGCGGTTGTGATGATTTCAGAGGCTTCTCCGAGGTCAAGCAACCCATTGGCGACAAGTCCTAGAAGGGTAGAAAAAAGACAACATCCCGCACCCACAGCAATGCCAAAGATGTATTTCTCCAGTGCGTATTCCTTGCGACTGATTGGTAAAGTAAAAAGAAAGGTAAAGCCGTTTTCAAGCTCGTCATAGTTGACGGTGGTGAGGGCAAAGAGACCGCCCAGAAAGGTGGTATAGCCAATCGCAAAGGTGGCACTGCCGGTGAGAAACATGATGACCACCGCAAAGGCGAGAATAAAGAGAAAGAAGCGTCGTTGGCTGGTCATTAGATAGATATCTTTCATCAATAATCCCTTCATAAAGCAGGCCTCCTTTTTGTTAAAATTCTTTTTTATTTAGTACACGGATGCTGATGAGATAGGAGATGAAAAACATTGCCGTCAAAGCGGCAATCAGGGCTAAGACACGAAGCACAATGCCCCAACCGGTCACAAGGGCGATGGTGTTGGCGATAGTTTCACCGCTAAGGAAATTTGCATTCACAAGAAAGACGACGATGCCGAGAAATGCAGCCATCAACATAACCAAAACCATGCGTGCTTTTTCGCCTTGGAAACGAAGATGAATGGGAAGATTGAGTGCCAAGAATACACATACCAGTCCAAAGCTAACGGCGCCGGTGATTAAGATATCGGTCGTGTCACCTTGATGAATGATGGCGTTGCTTGCAACGCCAAGGGCCACAGCAATCACGGTGGCAATGGCACTTGCAAAAATTCCAAAGATATATTTTTCTAACACATAGGTTTTGCGTGAAATCGGGAGGGTAAAGAGATAAGCGAAGCCGTTGTCCATTTCATCGAAGGTGATGGTGTTTAAGGTGAAAAAACCTAAGATGAATACAATATATCCGACCACAAAGCCGGCGCTTGCGGTCAAAAAGCTTAGGGCAATCCCTAGAGTGATAATCATGATAAAAAATGTTTTCTGTGTCAGCATGTATTGGAAATCCTTAACGAGTAAGCCTTTCATTATTTTTCACCTCGAATCATCATGGTAAAAACATCGTCGATATTGCCTTGTTCGATAGCGATGGATGGATAGTTTTCTGCATAAAATTGCTTTTCATTGGTCAAGCACAGATAGCCGAACTTTTCTTTTCGAGAGCAGATGATATGGCTCTGATCAAGGGTGTTGAATTGCGCTTCGCTGACCTTGAGGATGGCATAGTCGCTCAAAAGCACATCAGTGTCTTCGTGGAAAACAATCTTTCCTTCGTGCATCATATAAAGGTCGTCACACAAAGACTCCAAATCACTGGAAATATGAGAGCTAATCAAGATGGCGCGTTCTTCATCCTCTTCCATAAAGGCACGCAGTAAATCTAAGAGCTCATCGCGGGCGATCACATCAAGACCGGCGGTCGGTTCGTCAAGAATCAATACCTTGGCATTGTGGGAAATCGCAATCAATACCTTGAGTTTGGCTTTCATCCCTGTGGAAAAGTCCTTGATACGCTTCTTCATCGGAAGGTTGGCTTGTTGCACTTGGGCCAAAAAGAACGCTTTGTCGAACTCGGTGTACATGTTTTCAAGAATGGATACAATCTGTTTCACGGTTAATTGGCTGCTAAAGGTAGCATTAGAAAGGACCACGCCGATGTGTTGGCGATCTTCAGCGGTTAATGTATCGATAGGCTTGCCCAGTAAGGTTGCTTCGCCACCATCGATATGAATCAGACCAAGCAATGCCTTGAAGGTGGTGCTTTTGCCGGCGCCGTTGCGACCAATCAGACCGGTCACATAGCCCGGCTTGACCTGCATGGTACAGTCAAGACCAAAGCCGTTGTAGTATTTTTGTATGTGATTTGCGGTAATCATTATGAACCCTCCAATATCAACTCAAACAGGGTGCGCATATCATCATCAGTGATGCCACAGCGTCGGCCTTTTTGGATGGCTTTTTCAAGCTCGGCCTCTACTTCCTTCTTTTGCTCTTCTAAGAGCAGCTCACTGTTTGTCGCAGTGACATAGGTGCCTTTTCCGTGGATGGTGGTGGTAAACCCTTCGGCTTCCAACGCATCGTAGGCTTTTTTTACCGTAAGGGCACTGATTTTGAGGTCTTTTGATAGGCTCCGCACGGAAGGCAGGGCATCATTTTCGACGAGTTCGCCGTCGCGAATCATCTTTTTTACTTGGTCAACAATCTGTTCATAGATTGGCACCATGAGAGAATGATTGATAATAATATTCAAGGGAATCCCTCCTCTCTGTATAAACAGCATATAACAGTAATGAACTGTTGTCAAGTGTTGTATACTGTTTGTTTTCAAAAAATACCCCAAACTGTTTGCACAGTTTGGGGTATGGCTCATCATTTTTTGAGGAAACCTTGCTTTTGTAGAATCTCTAACATGCTTGGAGAGGCGGTTGCAGCAGTACCTATACGTTCTGCCATTTGGGCAGTAAAGGTATCCACCGGCTTGGTGGTGTCGCGCAGGTCATAGTATTCATGCACAATCGCATCGTAATCAGCCAAGTCTTCCAGAGGATGCATGAGTGGTTGATAGGTGTTTTTCATAAAGGTGACACTGCGAGGTAAGCGTGGTTTAAGAGCAGGCTCTTGCGCCGGCACGCCCACGGCTAAGCCCAAGCAAGGGAAGGTGTATGGTGGGAGATTTAAGAGGTCAATCATGGCTTGCATGTCATTATTGATGCTCCCCAAAATGACGCATCCTAATCCCATGCTTTCTACAGCAGTCATCATGTTCATGGTCATGAGGGTGGCATCATAGAAGGTTGGGAAGAAGCGTTCCGCACGATCCATTCCTGCAGGTGTCACACCTTGGGCTTCGGCAATTTGCACGTCGCGATGGAGGTCGGCAACAACGATGAAGAGATAGCCGCATTCTGCCACATAAGGTTGCTTACAAATGGAAGCAATGGCCTTTTGTTGCTCCTTGTCAGTGATGCCGATGATGCTTGCGGCTTGTAAAAATGTATAGGTTGGGGTGTGGCTGGCAGCATCAAGAATGGCGTCAAGCTGGGCATCAGTCAACGGCTCGTCTTTAAATTTGCGAATGCTGCGATGGGTCACTTGGTGTTTAATGGTATCGTTCATAGGAAATCCTCCTTATCTTTTTGTCGGTGCGACCTTCTTTTAGCATACTCTATGCAGAGGATTTTGGGCAATAAAAAAAGCCAAGAAACGAATCGTTTCCTGGCATAAAGCTGATGACCGGACTTGAACCGGAGACCTGCTGATTACGAATCAGCTGCTCTACCAACTGAGCTACATCAGCGTATAAAAAAAGAGCCGACAATGGGACTCGAACCCGCAACCTGCTGATTACAAATCAGCTGCTCTACCAATTGAGCTATATCGGCATCTATTACATCTTAGCATCTGACTTCGAAAAATGCAAGAAAAAGTTTTGTAAATCTTGATTGATTGTGTTTAGTTGCAGAAAAAACGAATGAATGATAAATGATGCAAAATATTTCTTTAAAATATTGTAATAAAATCTAATATATTTGTTTGATTTTACCTAAACAAGTAATTGAATTAGGTCGTGAATAAATCAGATTATAATCGTGGGGTTTGAAAAAAACGCAATATAGATGCTGTTGTAAGAAATCATGGCAATATGATGAAGTTTTATGACGCTACAAACGAAAAAACTTGTAGAAATAGAAAAAATATTAGATATAGGCATAAGGAAGGGTTGACGTCTAGTAAATAACTGTGGATAATAATTATTAGCAAATGAGTTTTAGATTATCGTTTCACAGTATTCCACTAGGAATTCTGGGTGAGTGGAATGAACTGTTTTAAAACCTTTGCTTAGTAAATGAGGAAAATATT
>USCP01000050.1 GCA_900553245.1 uncultured Peptococcaceae bacterium | reverse complement strand
GGCGGTCATTGCGGTAGCGGCATAGTCGGCGTTGGCATCGTTAAAGCGCGCACTTTCGGTGCCTTCCTTATTAAAGGCGCGAATGACACGCACCCCTTCGAGGGATTCCAAAAAGAGTTGGTTCAGATGGTCGAGCTTTTTACGCAAGCGGATGGAATATTTAGAAGCAAAGATCACAATGATGCCCAATACAATCAAGAGCACCGGAATTGCCAAGCTCAACACAGAGCTGACCTCGCCGCCGGTGGCAGCGGAAAAGACAAGCCCAGCGACTGCCATCATTGGGGCGAGAATCCCCACACGTAAAAGCAAGGTGAGAAAGTTTTGCACGATGGTGATGTCGGAGGTAGAGCGTGTGACAAGGCTGGCAGCACCAAAACGGTCAAGTTCGGCGGCAGAGAAGCCTTGCACCTGTGCGAACACTTCGGCACGTAAATCGGCAGCAAAGCGGTTGGAGATGCGAGAGGAAATCTTGACGGAGAAAAAGTTGATGATACAGGCAAAGACAGTGATGGCAGCCATGATGAAGGCCAGAGTCATAATCATGCTGTTGGCGCTGTTGCTTACACCACGGTTAATCATCTGTGCCAAGAGGGATGGGAGCATCATTTCCCCCACCGCCGATAGCAGTACCAAGAGGGTCAAGCCCAAAAGTGCTCGCCCACTGAGAGAAACACGGGACAATATGGTTTTCATCGGAAACCCCTTTCTAAATAGTGATGCGTGTATTCCTTTTAAGTAATGGTCTTTCGATATGAGATATGCTATCATGTACAGTAACTGAACGGTCAAGGGGTGAACCTCATGGAAAATAAAAAAATTTACTACACCTCCGGAGAATTTGCCAAAATGAATGGCATCAACAAACGGACGCTTCATTATTATCATGAGATTGGTCTATTTTCTCCGGCGATGATTGGTGAAAATGGCTATCATTATTACACCTGCTTTCAGTTTGCCAAGCTGGAACTCATCCTTACGCTGCGTCGGATCGGTTTTTCTATTGAAGATATTCGCGCCTATACAGGGCAGCCGTCGGATGATTCATTGGCCCAGCTGATTCGCGAGCAAAAGGCGGTTATCGATCGCTCGATTGAACAGCTTTTGCAGGCAAAGGCATTTTTACAGAAGAAATCCGATAAGCTGAAGCTGGGCTTACAAGCAGAGCACGGTAAGGTGGAAATGGTGACCCTGCCGGCACAGCGTATCTTGCTTTCGGCATCGATTACCGGTTTATATGATGAAGAGGACTTTGTGGTGGCAACGGATTTTTCACAACGCCTTCGCGCCGCTTTTGGCCTTTATGATAGCTTTGGCAGTCGCATGACCTTGAGTGAGGAAGCACGAGATGTTTCAAAGCGTTGGCATCATTTTTTTGCCTATGGCAGTGAGGATGTGGCGGATTACGATTACATTCGTCCGGCAGGCACCTATCTGCGCTCTTTTTGCATTGGCGATTGGAACAATCTGGAAGCCATTTACAAAAATATCTACGCTTATGCAGAGGCGCACGACTTGGTATTGGACGGGTATTCTTATGAAGAAGGCCTCAATGAAATGTCCTTGGAAGTGGGAATCAGCCGTGATGAAATGGAAGAAGCCATGGAAAAGGGGTTTGAGGAGCTGTCGCTCAAAGGCTCCGAGGATTATATAGCGATGATTACCGTGGCATGTAAGCCGCGTGAATAAAATAAAAACACAGTCCTGCAATCGCAAGACTGTGTTTTTTGTTTATTTGTCATCATAGGCAAGCGCGATGTGTCCGTCGTCGTTTAGATACACGACCTTCCCCACGCGTAGGGAGCCGCTATCGATGTCGGCGGTGTGCCTTTCGAGTTGCAATTCCTCGCCGTGCTTGTTGGTAAGGCGAATGGTATAGGTATTGGGGCTTGTCTTTTTTATGGCAACGATGATGTAGCCCTGCTCTTCGATTTGGGCGTTGACCTTCTTGTCCTTCTCAGCCCCGAAGGATGCACCGATGGCGAGGCCAAAGAGCATGCCAAGAGGGAGGTTATCAAAGATGGTAAGGCCAAAGGTCACGCCGAAGCAGAGGCCGAGGGCAATGCCGAGGTTGGTATTTTTGTGGGTTTCCTTCATTATAAACACTCCTTTGCAGGCTCAAAAAAGAGATTGTTGTTCGTGTTCGGGTGGCACGTCAAATTCGGTGAGAAAAGCGAATACGTCCTCTGGGTGGTGGAGAATGCCGTGTGTGGCACAGATTTGGTGAAAGAGGGGCATGAGGCGCGCATGATTGGGACTGGTAATCTGGTATTGATTGCCATAGGTGCGGATGTATCGTTCCTTCATGCCGGGAAAAAGGCGGTCGAGCTGGGCGTAGAAATACTCCCGGTTGCCCTCACGCAGGGTCATACCAATGCCGAAGCAGACGATGCCGCGGACTTGAGCGGTGATGCAGGCGTCTAAGAGGGCGCGGAGATTGGCTTCGGTATCGTTAATAAAAGGGAGAAAGGGCGAGAGCCACACCACCGTTGGAATCCCTGCATCGCGTAGGGTGCAGAGGGCGTGGATGCGCTCGGACGTGGCGCTGACATTGGGCTCGAGCTTTTTGCAGAGGGTGTCGTTGGCGGTGGTGAGGGTCATTTGCACCACGCATTTTGTGTCGTTGTTAATTGCCGTGAGCAAGTCAAGGTCACGTAGCACAAGGTCAGACTTGGTGATGAGGGTAAAGCCGAAGCCGTACTTGTGTGCCAATTTCAAGGCGCCGCGGGTGCTTTCGAGCACCTCGGGGATGGGCATATAGGGGTCGCTCATGGAACCAATCCCCAGCATACAGCGCTTACGCTTGCGGCGAAGGGCATTCTCTAGGAAAGGGAGCGCGTTGGCTTTGACTGCCACATCCTCAAAGGCGTGCGGCATCTTGTAGCAGCTGCTGCGTGAGTCGCAATAGATGCAGCCGTGGACACAACCACGGGTAAGGTTCATGCCGCCAGTGGCAGAAAGAATGGATTTTGCTTCGATCAGATGCATGCGCGCACCTCCTTTGCGTTAAGATGCCTTCTATTATACAAGAAGTGACGCCACTTTTGTTGCACAATGATGCCTCGCTATGGATATTTCGTGATATAATAGCAAGCGGTTATTATATTGAAAGAAAGGGGGCAGGCGTATGCGAAAGGCGCTTTATAAGCTGTGGCGTTGGTGCAAGGGTGAGGCGGTGCTGGTGGCAGCGGCCTTGGGGGCTTTGGTGACGGCATTTTTTGTGCCGCCGAGCGTGGCGTATTTGGACTACATCGACCTCAAGGTGTTGTGTTTGCTCTTCTCGCTCATGGCAGTGGTGGCAGGTTGGCGCGAGTGTGGGGTTTTTGAGGTGTTGGCGCAGCGGTTCTTGAGTGGGCGCAAAAATGTGCGTATGTTGCAGCTGCTCTTGGTGATGCTGCCGTTCTTTTTGTCCATGCTCATTACCAACGATGTGGCGCTGATTACCTTCGTACCCTTTACGCTTCTCATCTTGCAGATGGCCAATGAGGCGGACCGCATCTTGCCGGTGGTCATCCTGCAAGCGGTGGCGGCGAATCTTGGGAGCATGGCGACACCGGTGGGCAATCCGCAGAATCTCTTTTTGTGTGGGACGTTCAATCTTACAGCAACGGATTTCTTTGCGACGCTTTTGCCGTTTACATTGATCAGTCTTGCAGTGCTTGCCCTTGCTTCGTTATGGGGAAAGAAGGGGGATGTGCAGGTCACCTTTAAGCAACAGGCAACGATTGAAAACCCGCGTCTTTTTATGGCATTGGTGGTGCTCTTTGGGTTCTGTCTGCTTGCGGTTTTCCGCGTGGTGCATTACGGCGTGGTTACGGCAATGGTGGTCCTGGTGATTGCCCTTATGCGTCCTGCTCTTTTTCGCAAGGTGGACGTGAGTTTGCTTGCGACCTTTGTCTTTTTCTTTATCTTCGCAGGAAATATGGGCGAGATTCCGGCGTTGCGCGCATTTCTCGCCGGCCTTATGGCGGAAAGCGCCCTCCTCATCTCGGTGGTGGCAAGCCAGTTTATCAGCAACGTGCCGGCAGCAGTGCTCCTTGCAGGCTTTACTAAAGATTGGCAGGGGCTCCTCCTCGGCGTGGACTTGGGTGGCCTCGGCACACCGATTGCTTCGCTGGCAAGCCTCATTGCCTTGCGCTACTACTTCAACTGCCCAGGCGCCCAGCGTGGCAAATTCCTCTTGTGGTTTACGGTGGTCAACTTCGCCATGCTTGCGGGGCTGTTGCTGTTGACACTGCTGGTTCTTTAACTCGCCCAAGCCTATTTGAGGGAAAAGCCCTTTGGAAGGCGTTTTTCGTGTCCACGAATGAAAACCGTCCAATGTCCACGGCGGAGGGAAGGGCAATGTCCACGGATGCAAAATTCTATAAATAATTGACTATTGCCCTTGACGGGTGCACACATCGTGCTATAATGAGGACATACCAGTAAGAACATGATATTAACGCGATGAAGGAGAAGCATCCTACCAGGCTAGGCCAGAGAGTTGTCGGTCGGTGAAAGACAACAGCAGGGTATGATTGTTCCACTCCGGAGCGGCGTATGATGAATACGACGGGAACGCCCGATATAGCGTCTACGAGTTGGCTGCAAAGCACAATTTGGGTGGCACCGCGAGAAATTTCACTCGCCCCATGGTTATGGGGCGAGTTTTGTTTTTTTACGGCCTGTTTGCAGCGCTCAGACTGGTGAGTGATTTTGGAAGGGAAGTGTCAATACCATGACAAGAGCATATAACTTTAATGCCGGCCCGTCAGCAATGCCGGAAAGCGTGTTAAGAGAAGCGCAAGCAGAATTTTTGGATTACAAAAACACAGGAATGAGCGTGATTGAAATCAGTCACCGCAGTCCGGAATATGCAGCCTTGCATCAGGATACTAAGGACATGCTTCGTAAGCTGATGAACATTCCTGAAGACTACGAGATTTTATTCTTGCAGGGTGGCGGCAGTACCCAATTCTTGATGGTTGCTGCAAACTTCCTGACCAAGAAATACGGTGCCTATGTGAACACCGGCGTTTGGGCGAAAAAAGCCATGGCGGAAGCCAAGTTTTACGGCGAAGCCTACGAAGCGGCGTCCAGTGCGGATCGCAACCACAGCTACATCCCACAGGACTTTGAGCTTCGTGAGGACACCGCTTATGTACACTTGACTGCCAACAACACCATCTACGGCACCGAATATCCGGATTTCCCGAAATTTGATGTGCCGGTGATTTGCGACATGTCCAGTGATATTCTTTCTCGTCCGGTGAATGTGGCAGACTTTGACATGATTTACGCCGGTGCGCAAAAGAACCTCGGTCCTGCCGGCGTGACCATCGCGATTATTAAAAAGGACTTCCTCGCAACCGCTCGCACCGAGCTTCCTACTATGCTTAAGTACCAAACCCATGCGGACAAGGATTCCACCTACAATACCCCACCGGTCTTTGCCATCTACATGGTGAACAAGACCTTGCACTGGATTGAAGACCAAGGCGGCGTGGAAGCCATTCAAAAACAAAACGAAGCCAAGGCCAAGGTCATCTACGATGTGATTGATGCATCAAACGGCTTCTACAAGGGCCATGCCGAAGCCCCTTATCGCAGCAAGATGAACATTACCTTCAACCTTGCTACCCCTGAAATGGAAAAGGACTTCATTGCCAAGGGCAAGGCGGCCGGTTTTGTCGGCATCAACGGTCACCGCTCCGTGGGCGGCTGCCGTGCATCCACCTACAACGCCGTGCCAATGGAAGCCTGCGAAGCCTTGGCACAATTTATGAAAGACTATCAAGCAAACAATCAGTAATCATTCAACATAAAACAGCAATCATACTTAATTTATATGGAGGGACACACAATGAGAATTTTAGTAAGTGATGACGTTAGCGAAAAAGGGGTTAACTTACTCCGCGAACATTTTGATGTAGATGTAAAAACCAACATGCCACCGGCTGAACTTTTGCAATGCATTGGCGAATACGATGGTTTGGTGACCCGTAGCCAAACCCAAGTGACTGAAGAAGTTATTGAAGCGGCAACCAACCTCAAGGTCATCGGTCGTGCCGGCGTTGGCGTTGACAACATCAACATTCCTGCTGCTACCGCACGCGGTATTGTGGTTGTAAACGCACCGGAAGGCAACACCATCGCAGCCGTTGAACACACCATCGGTATGATGCTTGCAATGACCCGCCACATTCCACAAGCCCATCAATCCATCCAAGAAGGGAAATGGGACCGCAAGAGCTTTACCGGGATTCAACTTTCCGGCAAAACCCTCGGGATTATCGGTGTTGGCCGTATCGGTAGCCGTGTCGCAAAGCGCATGCAAGCGATGGAAATGACCACCATTGGTTACGACCCATACATCACCGAAGAACGTGCCCATCAACTTGGCATTGAATTGGTAGACTTCGATACCTTGCTCGCGCGCTCCGACTATATCACCATTCATACCCCACTCACCAAAGAAACCGACCGTATGATCAATGCCGAAACCATCAAGAAGATGAAAGACGGCGTTCGTCTTGTAAACTGCGCGCGTGGTGCTTGCTATGACACCGATGCCATTGCAGAAGCCATCAAGGCAGGCAAGGTCGCTGGCGCAGCCATCGACGTATACCCTGATGAACCACTCACCCTCGATAACAACCCATTCCTCGGGATGTTCGATGTGGTTCAAACCTCTCACCTCGGTGCTTCCACCATTGAAGCCCAAGAAGGCGTGGCAGTGGACGTTGCTTACGGCGTCATCGATGCCTTGAACGGCAAGCCTGTGATGAATGCGGTGAATATGGCCCCAATTCCAAAGAATGTGGCTGCCATCATTCAACCATATTTCAGCCTTGCTGAACGCATGGGGACCATCGCTATTTACCTTGCTGACGGCCCTGTGGAAAATGTTGAAATCGAATACAGCGGTGAACTCTCTGATACCCAAACCCAGCACCTCACCACTGCATTCTTGAAGGGGCTCTTGAACCCAATCCTCCAAGACAGCGTCAACTATGTGAACGCCCCAGGCCTTGCAAAGAAGCGTAACCTCGATGTCAAGGAATCCAAGTCCCACAAGACCGGTTACTACAGCACTGCCATCACCGTTCGCATCAAAACCTCTAACGGTGAACACTACCTCGAAGGGACCCTCTTTGACGGCAAGCAACCTAAGATCACCCAAATCGACCAATATCGCGTAGACTTTACACCAAACGGCTACCTCTTGCTCGTTCCACACGTGGACCGTCCAAATATGATCGGCCAAATCGCCACCATCCTCGGGAAGGCACAAATCAACATCAACGGCATGCAAGTTGGTAACACCACCGAAAGCGGCACCAACATCATGGCTGTTGCCGTCAGCGAAGACATTCCTAAGGACATCATGGTACAGCTCTCTGGGATCGAAGGCATTCTCGGCGTAAAACTCATCCACTGCGAAGACTAAGAAGGACACCATGACTCGAATCATTTTAGTACGTCACGGCGAAACCCCTTGGAATGTAGAGGGGCGTTATCAAGGTCAAGAGGACATTCCCCTGAGTGAACGCGGACTCGAACAGGCGCGCCTTCTTGCAGAAGGCTTGCGCGACATTCACATTGACGCTGCTGTTGCAAGTCCTCTCAAGCGTTCCTTTGTGACCTGCAAAACCAGTGCAGATTTGCACGGCATTGAGGTAGAAATCGACGCACGTCTCACAGAAATCAATCACGGCAGCTGGGAAGGCTGCTATGCCAAGGATATTCAAGCCAAATATCCCGAGGCCTTTGACCTTTGGCACACCAAGCCTCACTTGGTGTATATGCCCGACGGTGGCGAATGCTTGGAAGATGTGCGCAAGCGTGCCATGGCTGCCATGGCGGACATCGTTGAACGATTCCCCAACAAGACGGTTCTTGTGGCTGCCCACGATGCAGTGAATCGTGCGATTCTCTGTGATATTCTCGGCATGGATATGGCACATTTTTGGCAGATGAAACAGGACAACACCTGTGTGAATGTCCTTGAATATGAAGCGGGAGAATGGCGCCTCGTGCTGTTAAACTCCACCCATCACATGGGATACCTCTTTAGCGGCATCGAACAGGCCGGACTCTAAGCTGTGACAAAGTGTATAACAAACGAACAAGACCGTTCCACTGGGAACGGTCTTGTTTTTTGTGAGGGGGGTCTTGATATTGGTACGAAATCGTACTAGAATGATAGGCGTAATTTAAGTATGATTTCGTACCTAAGGAGGAAGTTCATGAGAAGCAACGCTGAAATGACACGCTATAATTATTTGATTTCCGAGATCGAATCGGTCTATCATGAAGCGGCCTTGCGCTTTGGCCTTTCCGACAGCGCCATGATGACCCTCTATGTTTTAAGTGGGCAAGGGGGGAGCTGTCCGTTGAGCGCCTTGCCGTACTACACGGGGCTTAGTAAGCAGACCTTGAATTCTGCGGTGCGTAAGCTCGAAGGGGAAGGGCTGATTGAGAGTGTGGCAGTGGGGGCGCGCAAAAAGGAGCTGCGCCTCACGGAAAGCGGACGCCGACTTTGCGGCGGTACTGTGGAACGTTTGATTGCCGCAGAAAATGACATTTTTGAAACCTGGAGCCCCGCAGAGCGCGAACAATACCTGACCTTGACCCAACGCTATCTGGATGCCATTCGCGCAAAGGTGAAAGATTTATAAGAAAGGAGACCATATATGGCGATTCAACTGTCCGATCATTTCACCACACGCAAGCTCTTGCGGTTCACTTTTCCGTCCATCGTGATGATGATTTTTACCTCGGTGTATATTGTGGTGGACGGTTTCTTTATATCCAATTTTGTTGGTAAAACGGCGTTTGCTGCTGCAAACTTTATTACGCCTTATTTGCTCTTACTGGGGGCGTTGGGATTTATGTTTGGCACTGGCGGTAGCGCATTGATTGCAAAGTCCATGGGTGAGGGGAACCCAGAAAAAGCACAGGAACAATTCTCTCTGTTTGTCTATGTAGCCATGGTGAGCGGTATCGTGATTACCATTCTTGGTTTGATGGGCTTGCGTCCGGTGGCGATGTTTTTGGGTGCCGAAGAGGCCATGCTTGAAGAATGTGTGGTGTATGGGCGTACCATTCTTATTGCTATGCCGGCTTATACGTTGCAATATGCTTTTCAGGCATTTTTTGTGGCAGCGGAAAAACCAAATCTGGGCTTGGCGGTGACGGTGGCAGCAGGGCTCACCAATATGGTCTTGGATGCCCTTTTGGTGGCGGTCATTCCCTTGGGGCTTGTGGGGGCAGCTTTGGCAACGGCGCTCGCTCAAGTGGTGGGTGGCATTTTGCCATTGATTTATTTTGCACTGCCGAATACCAGTCGTCTGCGTTTGGGTAAGACGCGCTGGAACAGTCGCTGGCTGGGGCAAGTTTGTTTAAACGGTTCCTCAGAGCTCATGAGTAATATCTCCATGCCTTTGGTGGGGATGCTCTATAATTTGCAACTGATGCGTGTGGCAGGGGAGGACGGCGTGGCAGCATACGGCGTCATCATGTATGTGAATATGATTTTCTTAGCTATTTTCATTGGCTATTCTGTGGGGAGTGCGCCTTTGGTGAGCTATCACTATGGGGCGCAAAATCATCGTGAGATGAAAAATTTGCGCGTTAAGAGCTTGCGTTTGATTGCTGTGACTGCGGTCGTCATGTTTGCGGTGGCGCAAGTTTTGGCGGCGCCGCTTTCGGAAATTTTTGTGGGGTATGACGCTACTTTGTGTAGTATGACAATGCATGGCTTCCGTGTGTTTGCACTGTCCTTTTTCTTTGCGGGTTTTGCCATCTACGGCTCCGGCTTTTTCACTGCCCTAAACAACGGCCCACTTTCGGCGCTGATTTCCTTCTTGCGTACCTTGGTCTTTGAAACCTCAGCCATCCTCATTTTGCCGTTCCTCTTTGGCATCGACGGCATTTGGAGTTCAGTGGTGGTCGCCGAATGTATGGCAGCGGTGATTGCCCTTGTACTAATGGTGTGGAAACGTAAGGTGTATCAGTATTGACCTGCTTTTTGAGAGACTTAGAGCCTTTTTTCCATCCAAATATGAGGGCAGCCTTCATCGAGTCCGATCTCACCAAAGGCGCGGTAGCCTTGCTTTTCGTAGAAGGTTTGGGCACGGCACTGGGCGTGGAGTCGGGTGAGGGTGCCGCCGTTATTTCGAATGGCAGGCTCGGGAGGCTTTTCGGGGGGGGGGCACATCCAAC
>USCP01000049.1 GCA_900553245.1 uncultured Peptococcaceae bacterium | reverse complement strand
AATTCCGCCACACCCGCGTATATTTTCATTTTTTAGCGACATTTTTATATGCCGTTAACAACAGGGTTTATATTACAGGATATCTTATTTTTTGTCAACCGCGTTTATAACATTTTTTTGATTATTTTGCT
This sequence comes from uncultured Peptococcaceae bacterium, assembly GCA_900553245.1. Lineage (GTDB taxonomy): Bacteria > Bacillota > Peptococcia > Peptococcales > Peptococcaceae > UMGS1590. The sequence goes on along the minus strand of USCP01000049.1, from coordinate 10,169 downwards.
TCCCACCTACACACAATCAATTTCTTTCATATAAAGAAATGATTTTCGCTCAATATGATGCACTTCTCGCACCTGTAGTCATTTTTTCTTTCTCTTCCCATAATCAATCATTGTCAGGCTCACATTTGCCGATTCCACAACAAAACCTATCGAACTCTTACTATTATCCGTGCACATTCTTCAATAGATTTGATATACTTAAAACAACATTACCTAAAGGAGGTTTATTATGTCTAAACCAACGATGATTTCTGCACAATGTCCAAATTGCCAAGCAGATATTGAAATTCCATATTATGAAGACGTAAATGTTACTACCGAACCCACATTAAAAGAAGCCATTCTTTCCGGTGATTTCTTTAAATACACTTGCCCATCTTGCGGGGAAACCCTTCCTATTGCAGGACCTTTCCTGTATCACGATCAGGATGCAACAGCCATGTTCTATTTCTGCCCTCCGGGGTTTGACCAATCTACGGAAAAGCTCAACGAAATGCTTCAAATGATTGAGAGCATGGAAGGTGATCGCGCCAGTCACTATCAAGCGCGCTTTGTTTCCAGTATCGATAAGCTTATGGAAAAAATCTATATTTTAGACGCCGGTCTCGATGACCGCATTGTCGAATTGGTTAAACTGGCCTACTTAAAACATTATGCAGCCGACCTTCAATCCAAGGGTCGTGTTCGCGCCACCCTTTTTATGCCGGGGTTGGATGATGAAGAAGCTCAAATTGTATTTATGTTAGGTGATGACGGCGACATGGCCACCGTAGACTTCTCCAAAGATTACTACGCATTTTTTGGCACCGAATATGCTGAACGTCTTAACAAGCATACCGAACCACAATTTGAAACCATCGATGAAAAATGGGCGGCACAATTTGTTTCTGACAACATCTGAGGGGGCTAAGTTAATGAGTACACCTTTAAACGATGAACCTCAATTAAAAGAGCCTATTAGTAGAACAGATGTCATTGACCATCTGGATGACCCAGCAAACGCCCTCAAGCATTCCGATGCGTTTACTTTTATGATGCTCGAATATGAAGCTGCTCTACTTGCTATTGAAACCAAGCTCAATACATTAGACCGCGAATATAATCTTCGATACGACCGCAATCCTATTGAATCCATTTCCACGAGATTAAAATCACCGGATAGCATTGTAGAAAAAATGCATCGCAGGGGATTGCCTCTTTCTATAGAAGTCATTCAACACTCCCTCACAGATATTGCCGGTGCACGGGTTATTTGTTCCTTCTTAGATGATATTTACACCCTCGCCGATATGTTTGAACAACAAGAAGACATCGATGTATTGGTTCGCAAGGATTATATCGCTAACCCAAAGGATAATGGATATCGCAGTTTGCATTTGATTGTTAATGTACCAATCTACTTAACCGAAGGTCGTAGAGATGTGCCGGTTGAAATCCAATTTCGTACCATTGCAATGGAATTTTGGGCAACGTTGGAACACAAAATCAAGTATAAAAAGAAAATTACCAATCCGGAAAGTGTATCCGCCGAGCTAAAATCCTGCGCAAATCTCATCAATGAGATAGATCAACGCATGAAAAGTTTACGCAGACGCACGATTGATTAACTTTTTACAAGTTTTTTAAAAAAAGTTCAAAAAAAGCATTGACAGTTTTCGATTCCACTGGTAATATTGGTGATGTTGTCGGGGCGTAGCGCAGTTTGGTAGCGCACGTGGTTTGGGACCATGGGGTCGGGGGTTCGAATCCCTCCGCCCCGATTAACATCTTTTCTTCACCTGGAAACTGAGTGAAAAAAATTGAGAAACACCTCAAAAAAGTGTTGACAAGCTTCCTGAGATATGTTAATATCTTAACTGTTGTCGGGGCGTAGCGCAGTTTGGTAGCGCACGTGGTTTGGGACCATGGGGTCGGGGGTTCGAATCCCTCCGCCCCGATACATTTTGTTAACATTGCGGGTGTAACTCAATGGTAGAGTTCTGGCCTTCCAAGCCAGCTACGTGGGTTCGATTCCCATCACCCGCTGTGTGCCTGTAGCTCAGTTGGATAGAGCATCGGACTTCTAATCCGAGGGTCGGGGGTTCGAATCCCTCCAGGCACGTTAATTAAATAATTATGGTGGATGTGGCGAAGTGGTTAACGCACCGGATTGTGGCTCCGGCATTCGTGGGTTCGATTCCCATCATCCACCCTTGTACCACCACTTATATAGTATACACATTGGGGTATCGCCAAGCGGTAAGGCAACGGACTTTGACTCCGTCATTCGTAGGTTCGAATCCTGCTACCCCAGTATGCGCCATTAGCTCAGGTGGTAGAGCACCTGACTTTTAATCAGGGTGTCGCAGGTTCGAGTCCTGCATGGCGCAGATTTAAACCGAGTTCAATGAACTCGGTTTTTTTGTGTTTTACTTTTTATTCATTCCCCTCTACTCTTTCTTTCATTATGTAGGATATATGAAGCAAAAGACATTTGAACCATCTAGAAACATCGTCACGCTTTTTCTCCAGCTAGTCATTTACTTATTATCTCTACATGCGCTTTACCATAACCCCTTTACAAAATAAAACCTGTAGGCCGTCGATTAAACGCACTAAAAATTTATACACGAAGAGACTGTCTTTTTATAAAATCATTCAAAATCCATTGAGATGCCTCAGAAAAGACAGGATACCATTTTCAGGTAAATATCCGCTCTTTTCTCCATGACATCATTCCAGACTTCAAAAACCATCCACAGAAATTATTTCATAAGGGCTTCTCCTTGAATACAGACCATCTATCAAAAAAGACACCATCGATCATTCAGACGATGGTGTCTTTTTGCGTTAATACCAAACAAATAAATATGATTTAATTGCAGTTTGTCAGTCCTGAATCAAGCTTTTTGCACGTACAGTGGCTTCTGCCATAATTTTTTCTTTGTCCAAGGTGGTGAACTCACGGTGTTTATAGAGGCATTCCCCTTGCACAAAAACAGAATCAATGTCACTTGCTTGTGCAGCATAAGCAAGGTTACTGATTATGTCGTGAAGCGGCATATTCCATGGTTGGTCTAACTTATAAAGCGTAAGGTCTGCAAACTTACCTTCCTCGATGGTGCCGATGGCATCGTCCCAACGCACTGCCTTCGCCCCTTCTACGGTTGCAATTTGCAATGCTGCCTTCGCGCCAATACATTCTGCATCGAAGTTTCTTACTTTATGAAGCAAGCTAAGCACCTGCATTTCACGATGCATAGTCATGATGCTATTGCTGGATGCGCCGTCTGTCCCAAGACCAACGACAATCCCTTTCTTTTGCATGGCTTCAACCGGCGCAATCCCGCTTGCCAGTTTAAGATTGCTAATTGGATTATGTGCCACTGCCACATGATTGCGCGCATAAATGTCCATATCTTCCTCGGTCATCCATACGCTATGTGCAGCCAAGGTTGGCACATCAAGAACATTTAAACTTTCTAACCATTGCGCCGGCGTCATGCTATATTGTTCTTTCACATAAGCAATTTCGCCCTGGGTTTCAGCCACATGAATATGCACCCCAGTTCCACGCTCACGGGCATGGGCCGCCATTTCTTGAATGTATTCAGCCGGGCAAGTATTTGGCGCATGTGGACCGTACCACACACGAATACGATCATCGCCTGCATGATGCCAACGATCAAAAACCGCATCATTTTCTTTAATCCCGCGTTTTTCGCCATCGAACATCCCGACACTCCCACGACTCAAAATACCACGCATTTTTGCATCCATAGTGGCTTGTGCGATGGCATCACAGTGGTCATACATTTCCATGTAACAGGTGGTCCCAGAGGCAATCATTTCAAGAAGACCCAAGGAAGTTCCCCAATACACATCGTCATCGGTAAGTTTGGCTTCTGCCGGCCAAATATAATCGTTTAACCAAGTATCCAATGGCTGGTCGCCGCCGTAATCGCGCAAAAGACTCATTGCCACATGGGTGTGAGTATTGACATAACCCGGCACCAATACGTAATGGCTACCACTTGCGAATTCTATAGCCCCCTGCGCTTCTTCCGCAGAAACTGTGCCGCATTTTTTTATGCTGCCATTTTCTACCAATACATCACCAAATGCTAAATCAAGCGCTGCGCCTGCTAAATAATGAACACCACGAAATAAATATTTTTCCATGAGGGCCCTCCTTATTCTTCGGATGTTTCAGCTGTTGCCTCATCATTGCCAATATCTAAGAACAAAGCTTCGGCAAAGGTACGAGGGTTAAAGACTTGAAGATGTTCTTTCTGTTCACCGACACCAATGTATTTAATTGGAAGATCGTATTCAGCTTTTACACCGATGACCACACCACCCTTTGCGGTACCGTCGAGCTTGGTGAGAATAACACCGGTCACGCCAGCGGTTTCTTTGAACACCTTAGCTTGGTTTAACGCATTCTGACCGGTGGTTGCATCCAATACAAGCAGTACATCGCGCAAGCAGTCCGGTGCTTCACGGTCGATAATTTTACGAATCTTGCCAAGTTCATTCATCAAATTTACTTTATTTTGCAGGCGACCTGCAGTATCCACTAAGAGCACATCACAACCGCGAGATTTAGCCGCAGCAATGGCATCAAAGACGACAGCAGCCGGATCGGCACCTTCTTGGTGGGCAATCACATCGCAGCCGACACGTTCACCCCAAATTTTAAGCTGGTCGGCAGCGGCAGCACGGAAGGTATCGGCCGCGCCGAGAATGACTTTATGACCTTGCTCCTTTAATTGATAAGCAATCTTACCGATGCTTGTGGTCTTACCCACACCGTTTACACCGACAAAGAGCACGATATTGAGGGCACCGTCTACCAAATTGAGGGGTTGCTCCTCTTCGCCGAGAAGTTCAACGAGTTCATCCGCAAAGGCTTCTTGCAATTGAACGCTATTTTTGAGCTTATCCTTCTTTTCGCGTTCACGCAGACGTTCTACCAAATCCAACGCGGTATTGACACCCACGTCCCCTTGAATGAGGGCTTCTTCCAATTCATCATACAAATCATCGTCGATTTCTTTACCGGAAAGCACCCCAAAAACCTTTTCCATAAAGCCCTTGCGTGTTTTTGAAAGGCCTTCGTTCAGCTCTTTATTTAAGACCTCTGCATCGGTCTTTTCTTCTGTGTTTTTCTTTTTAAAAAGACGATCAAATAATCCCATACGATTCACTCCTTCTAAGCTTCACTAAAATCACTCAAGCGCACCGATACTTGTTTGGAAACACCGTTGGCATCCATGGTAATCCCATAGAGCACGCTGGCAGCCTCCATGGTACCCTTGCGGTGCGAAATAATAATAAATTGGGTTTTATTGGTATATTGCACAATAAAGGATGCAAAACGTTCAACATTGGCTTCATCCAATGCCGCTTCGATTTCATCCAAAATAACAAACGGACTCGGTCTCACTTCTAACAGTGCAAAGAGCAAGGCCGCTGCCGTAAGGGCACGCTCCCCACCGGAGAGAAGCGTCAAGACACGTTCTTTTTTCCCGGGCGGTTGGGCAATGATTTCAACCCCTGTTTCAAGGTAGCGCCCAGGCATAGACAGTTCTAAACGGGCACTCCCGCCACCAAACATGGCCGTAAAAATCTGCGAGAATTGTTCGTTAACCTTCTCGTAAGCCTCCTTGAAGCGGCTGGCCATAGTCACTTCCATTTCATGAATGACCGCTTCCAATTTTTCTTTGGCTTGGTTTAGGTCCTCTATTTGACCACGGAGGAAGGTAGATTGTTCACTGACCTGTTCATATTCCTCAAGGGCAGTGAAGTTAATTTCACCGAGCATCTCCATTTTTTTACGTAACGTCTTAAGTCGATCTACCGCATGCGTGGTATCCATCTCCAAATCCGCCTGTGCAACGGCTTCATCGCCAGAATACCCAAACAACTCCAAAAACTGCGCTTCCAACTGAGACACACGTTCTTTGAGGCGTTCCAATTGCAAATCGGCAGTTTGATAGATACGCCAAAGCTGATCGTACACTTTGCGTGCTTCAACAATTTGCTTTTCTTGCTCACGCACTGCAATATCCATTTGGTCAATGCGGTCTTTAGCCACTTGAATCTGCACACTCTGTGTTTGATAAATTTCCATGGCTTGTTGCCATGCTGCCTTTGTCGTTGTAAGCTCTTCATCCAATTGCGCTTTTTCAATTTGAATGGACTCGATTTCAGCTTTTTTAGCGTCATACTGCGTGGTCATAACTTGCAGTCTTGTCTGCAGGCCCTGTACTTCTTTTTGTTGGGCTTGGTATTGCTCATCAACAGTCGCCTTACGCACAAGCACTGCTTGCACGTCACGTTGCGCCGTATCTCTGGCTTCCTCATAGTCTTTTAAATACAAGCGTTTTTCTTGTGCATCCGCTTCAATAGTCGCCAACTGCACCGCAATGTCTTCAGCCGCAGCTTGCAAGCCCTGTAAGGTTTGCCGAGCATCTTCATTGGCCGCATGCAATTCCTGTTGATTAAGAATTTCCAAGTCCATTTCACGCTGCAAACGTTTTAGTTGCTCTTGAAGCTGATTTTTTACAACCGCTACTTCTCGCAGTTTTAGTTGACGCTCTTGTAAATCACCCTGTAAGCCCTCAAGTTTTTCCTTCATCACGGCAATCTGGGTGCGCCATTGTTCTTGCTCGGATTCCAGCCCTTTTAAGGCAGTATTTAATGCCTCTATACGCTCACGCAATACACCCATCTCATGCTTGCGATATACAATGGAGCTTTGCTTTTTGAGATGCCCCCCGGTCATCGTCCCACCGGGTGCAATGACATCTCCGTCTAAGGTGACAAACCGATATTTGGAGCCGGTACGTTTTGAAAGACGAGTGGCACTTTCCAAATCACGCAATACCCAGACACGCCCTAATAGCTGCGCCATGATTGGTTCATATTTTTGATTAAATTGAACAAGATCCAAAGCCAAGCCAACGACTGCATCGTCATCAAACGCAATATCTTGGCGTTTTCCTCTCACCAAATTAAGCGGCATAAAGGTCACGCGTCCACGACGTTCTTTCTTTAGCCATCCTATAGCGGCTTGCGCATCACTGTCGCTTTCGACGACCACGTTCTGAGAGGCACTCCCCAATGCATTTTCTATGGCAGTCAAGTACTCCGATGGGATTTCCAACAACTGCAAAACCGAGCCCTGAATCCCACGAAGGCGTTCTTCTTTTTTAGCACGAAGCACCGCCTGTACCCCTTGAAAATAGCCTTCACCACTGGATTCAAATTCTTCTAAGGTTTCTAAACGGCTTTTTGCCTGCATCAACGCATGAGCGGTTTGATGCGCTTTTTCGTCAACGACTTTCACACTTTCTTGAGCACGCTGTAGGTTTTGGCGAAGCGCATCAACCGCCTCATGAGTGGCGGAATCAGCCTGTTGCAACGCTTGCGCCGCTGCATCCTCCTTCGCCAAATCCGCAAGTAACGCCTCTTTTTGCCCAGCAAGACCTGATAAGCGTTGTTCTAAGCGTTCTTTTCGTGCTGAATCGCCGCTCAGCGATTGCTCCAGACGTGTCATTTCGTTGTTGGTAGACGCTTGCTTAGACAGTACAGAAAATTGTTCGCTTTGAAGGTGCTCAATGTCATGCTTCAATTGCACCAGTGCCTTTTCGGATGCATCTAAGGCTTGCTCAGCCACCTTCACCTCTGCACTGACATCCTGCACTGCTTGCGCACTATCCTGTGCCGCCACTTGGGCACTCTCACACTGCGCACGCAAGGCATGAAGTGATGACGTCTCCGATTCCAAGACTTGTCCCAAATCCTCGTAACGTTTTTCAATATGTTGGCGACGTTCCGATAAAATACCTAATGCACGTTCATGCTCCTGAGCTTCACGAAGCGCTGATGTATACGCAACTTGGACAGCTTCCATCGCGTGGCGTTCTTCTTCCAACGTCAATTTTTCTTCGGTCACATCCGCTTCCAATTGATTCAATCTCACCTGTGCCGCCAGTGCGTCTTGCTCACTTTCTTGCCACGCTGTTTCCTGCGCGCCTAAGGATTCCTTATCCTGCAAATATTGCTTGGTCAGATGAGCAAGTTGTAAGGCGTCACTTTCCGCTTTCAGTGAGCGATACACGCGCACCTTTTCGGCTTGTTTTGAAAGCGGTCCCAAGCGTTTTTCAAGCTCATACAGAATATCATCCAAACGGGTCATGTCATCGTTGGTCGCTTCCAGCTTACGTTCTGCCTCGCGCTTGCGATACTTGTATTTGCTAATCCCCGCAGCCTCTTCAATCAGCCCACGTCGTTCTTCGGCATGAAGGGTCAAGATTTCTTCGATTTTCCCCTGCCCAATCACGCTAAACCCGTCTTTACCAAGACCGGTATCCATAAAAAGTTCCTGAATATCCTTTAGGCGACAGCTGCTCTTGTTAAGCATATATTGACTTTCGCCGGAACGGTGCAAAGTACGTGATACCTCAATTTCGTCACAATCCATCGCAAAAACACGTTGACTATTATCTAAAATCATCGTCACACGCGCCATGCCGACTGGCTTTCGATCGACACTCCCAGAAAAAATAACGTCTTCCATCTTGGCGCCACGCAAGGTTTTGGCACTTTGTTCACCAAGCACCCAACGAATGGCATCTACCACATTACTTTTCCCACTCCCGTTCGGACCGACAATCGCCGTTACCCCCGGCGAAAAGGAAAAATGCACCTTATCTGCAAAAGACTTGAAGCCTTGAATTTCTAATGACTTTAAAAACATTTTTCACCTTCTCTCTATTTCTTGCTCATGTAATGCATCGTCAGCAATGATGGTAACACTTTGTCCCGTACGCGCCTCTAAATATGCAATATTTGCGCGATGTTGCCCTCGCGCTTGAGACACCATACGCGGTGCTACTGCAAAAATAATCGGCGCTGTTTCATTCTCATCAAGCCGTGCCTCCATACGACGGCGAAACAATCGCGCCTTGACGTGTTCACCCAATGCCGGATGATAGGCCCCTGCCACAACATCGCCCCCACTGAGACGGTCCTCTGCCTGAAGCCCAATCCGTATCACCGGAATTGCTGCCCGATTTAATAACTCCACCATTTCTGCCACCGTATCAATAACATCCTCAAAAGCCCACGGCACATAGGACCCATTTTGGTACATGGTTTCCAGCGCTGTATCGCGAATCACTGCCGTTGGATAAATGCGTACAAAATCCGGTGCACAGTCAATGACATTTCTGCACGTTTCAATACTACGCGCCGGCGTATCCTTTGGAAGCGCCACCATCATTTGAGCACCACATCGAAAACCGTGTACCTTGACACGCTTTATGGCCTCTATCGCTGTTTCTGCGGTATGTCCGCGTCCGGCAGCCTGTAAAACCTCATCACACAAGGATTGCACGCCGATTTCAACGGTATCCACGCCGTAATATTTTAAACGTGCAAGAACCGCATCGTCCAAAGCATCCGGTCTGGTAGAAAGACGAATCTCAGAAATCGCGCCTTTCTTTTTAAGGGTAACCGCACTTTCCAACAAACTATTTTGCGCATCCAAATCAATGGCCGTGAAACTTCCGCCGTAAAAGGCAAGCCCCGGAACAGTGTCACTTGACACGCGCCATGCTTTTACCTTCTCAGCCAAAGTGGCAGCACTCGGAGGCTGCCACTGACCGGTAATTCTATATTGGTTACAAAACACACACGCATGAGGACACCCCATATGCGGAACAAAAATCGGAACAATGACTTTTTTCATCATTGCGCATCCATCGGAGGCAATTCTCCAAATGCAATCAAGGCTGCCAGTGCTGCTTCTCGTTGGGCTGATTTTTTAGATTTACCCCACCCGCGACCACACGCCTTGCCATCGATACATACTTGCACGTGGAATGCACGGTCGTGGGCAGGACCCACTTCCTCGAGCATTTCGTAAGAAATCTCGTGGTCCGGCTCACGTTGAATATATTCCTGCAAACGGGTCTTATAGTCCCCGTAGTATCCGCCCTTTACAAGCGAAATGGAATGCTCTAAATATTCCAATACCATTGGTTTTAACACATCAATGCCGCAGCTCAAATAAATCGCACCGCACACTGCTTCCCAAGCATCTGCTAAGTTGGAAGGACGTGTTGCGCCACCTGTTGCCGCCTCTCCGCGACCAAGCAAGAGATACTCGTTTAAGCCGA
>USCP01000048.1 GCA_900553245.1 uncultured Peptococcaceae bacterium | reverse complement strand
CACCGGTGATGATCCTCGACGAAGCCACCTCCTCCATCGATACCCGCACCGAAGCCATCGTGCAGGATGGGATGGACAAGCTCATGCACGGACGCACTGTCTTTGTCATCGCCCACAGACTCTCCACCATCCAAAACGCCGACGTCGTCATGGTCATGGACCACGGTCGCATCATCGAACGCGGCAACCACGACCAACTCATGGCTGAACACGGCACCTACTACCAACTCTACACCGGCGCCTTCGAACTTGACTAAGGCACGGCGATATACGAAAAGCACCATTCCTCCACGGCACTTGCTGTGAGAGAATGGTGCTTTTTTGTTAGGCGTGTGACTTTCGCCCCATTACAGCGGCATATCATGCTACAATAGAACCAATATGATTCCACCTTTAAGGAGTGACGACGATGACCGCAGAAAAACGCGCTGCCATTCGTGCATTTGTTGAGCAATGGCAAGGCAAGGGTGATGAAAAGCAGGAGACCCAGCGCTTTTGGATGGCGCTTTTGCAACATATCTATGACGTGGCAGACCCTTCACAATATATCGAATTTGAAAAAACCGTACAGCTTGGCCACCAAAGCTATATTGACGGCTATATTCCATCCACCAAGGTACTCATTGAGCAAAAGGGCAGGGATATTGACCTGTCGAAGGGGCAAAAGCAATCCGATGGGAGCATTCTTTCCCCGTTCCAACAGGCACGCCGCTATGCCGGCTATCTGCCTTATGACGAACATCCGCGCTGGATTATTGTGTGCAATTTCAAAGAATTTCACATCCACGACATGAAGCGCCCAAACGATGAGCCGGAAATCCTACTTTTGGAAAACCTCGAAAAGGAATACCACCGCATGCAATTCTTGGTAGACTCGGAAAACGAGCAAATCAAGCGCGAAATGGAAATTTCCTTGCAAGCCGGGAACATCGTGGGTCATCTCTACGATGCCCTTTACAAGCAATACAACGATCCGGACAGCCCGGAAGCTCAGCAAAGCCTCAACGCCCTCTGCGTGCGCTTGGTCTTTTGCTTATATGCCGAGGATGCAGGCATCTTTGGCGAACACAACATGTTTCACAACTACCTCAGCAACTACGCCGTCAAAGATGTACGCCGCGCCTTAATCGACCTCTTTAAGGTCTTAAACACCAAGCCCGAAGACCGTGACCCTTACATGGAACCGGAGCTTCTCGCCTTTCCTTATGTCAATGGCGGCCTCTTTGCCAACGACAACCTTGTGATTCCGCGCTTGGATGAACACATCGTGGACCTCATTCTGCACAAAGCCAGCGAAGATTTTGACTGGTCTGCCATCAGCCCAACCATCTTTGGCGCCGTCTTTGAAAGCACCTTGAACCCGGAAACACGTCGCAAAGGTGGGATGCACTACACCAGCATCGAAAACATCCACAAGGTCATTGACCCGCTCTTTTTGGATGACTTGCGCGAAGAACTCAAAGAAATACAAGAAATCACAGTTACAAAAACACGCAAAGACAAACTCCGTACATTCCAAGATAAACTCGCACACCTCACCTTCCTTGATCCGGCCTGTGGCAGTGGGAACTTCCTCACCGAAACCTATCTCAGCCTGCGCCGCATGGAAAACGACGTACTCCGCTCCCTCACCGACCAAATGAGCCTGTTCGGCGACAGCAAAAATCCGATTAAGGTGTCCATCGGTCAATTCTACGGCATCGAAATCAACGACTTTGCCGTCACCGTTGCCAAAACCGCCCTCTGGATTGCCGAAAGCCAAATGATGAAAGAAACCACCGACATCATCCACCATGAAATCGACTTCCTCCCACTCAAATCCTACGCCAACATCACCGCTGGCAACGCCCTACGTATGGACTGGGAAGACGTCGTACCAAAGGAAAAACTGAATTACATTATGGGGAATCCGCCGTTTGTCGGTTATTCTCTTCAAAGCAAGGAGCAAAAAGAAGATATTCGCGCCATCTATGTAGATGAAAAGGGGAAGTCCTACAAAACAGCCGGAAAAATCGACTATGTTTCCGGCTGGTATTTCAAAGCGGCACAAATGATGAAGAAGAACACTATTCGCACCGCCTTTGTATCGACCAACTCTATTACCCAAGGTGAACAGGTCGCTGGTGTATGGAAACCACTGTACGAGCGCTTTGATATTCATATTGACTTTGCCTATCGCTCCTTTATATGGGATAGTGAAGCCAGTGATAAAGCGCATGTTCATTGTGTGATTGTTGGATACAGCACATCAGCAAGCACTAAACCTAAAAAACTATTTTCTGATGGTAGTGTTCATATTGTAGAGAACATCAATGCCTATCTTACAGATGCACCGGATATTTTTATCGAAAGTCGAAAGAAACCGCTGTGCACTGTTTCTGAAATGGTCTATGGAAATAAAGCCACGGATGGCGGTTTTTTATATTTATCTCCGGAGGAATATAGAGCTGCTTTAATTCAAGAACCAAGTCTTGAAAAGTTTGTTAAGCAAATTTTAGGTTCTACGGAATTTATTAATAATAAACTTCGTTATTGTCTATGGCTCGTAGGTGTTTCTGTATCTGAGATGAAAAAATCAAAATTTATAACCGAAAGGGTCAAAGCTGTTCGAGAATTTCGGTTATCAAGTGAAAAAGCGGCTACACGAAAAAGTGCAGAGACGCCAACACTGTTTCAAGAAATACGCCAACCATCAACGGATTTTCTGTTAATTCCACGTGTATCATCAGAACGTAGACGTTATGTCCCAATTGGTTTTATTTCACCTAATATAATTGTTAATGATGCTGTCCAAATTGTTCCTAATGCAACAATGTATGAATTTGGTATTCTTACTTCAAATATTCACATGGCTTGGATGCGTGCTGTAGCTGGGCGATTGAAAAGCGACTATCGCTACTCCAAAGACATCGTTTACAACAACTTCCCATGGCCTAATCCAACAGAAGCGCAAAAGGCGAAAATCGAGGAAACCGCCCAAGGCATTTTAGATGCCCGTGCCCTGTATCCCGATGCCAGCCTTGCCGATCTCTACGACGAACTCACCATGCCACCTGAATTGCGCAAGGACCATCAGGACAACGACCGTGCCGTGATGGCCGCTTACGGCCTCAATAAAAACTCCCCCGAGTTCAAAAGCGAATCCACCTGCGTCGCCATGCTCATGCGTATGTATCAAGCCCTCACCGAAAAAGAAACCAAATAACCCACCACACGCAAAAAGCCCTGTGCTTCTACTCGTAGGAAGCACAGGGCTTTGTTTACTTTTTTTTTAATTGTGCATGAAAAATAAAGTTTGAATTTGTTTACAGGCGGATTTTAAGGGCGCTTAGAAATTGAAATGTTTTTATGGATTAAATATTAACGTGCATGATTTTATAAATCATGCACGTTAATATGTTGACAAGATGCTGCATCCGTATATAATAATTGTAGAAGGAGTGGTTTTATGCTAGCGTTCATATCCGACCGGACGAATGATTATGATGCCGGAAAAATTCTCAATGAGCTTGCGATTGCGGCAAAGAATCTTGGCGTTTTAGAATCAAAAATAGCATCGTATCAATTTGATGCTATTTTAATTCCGATGTTGTTAAAAAAAGAAGCGGTGTCATCGATGTATATTGAAGGCACAGAAACCACTGTTCCTGATGTTCTGAAAAATGAAATAGATATTGATGCGACTGCGGATAAGATTCTGTTGGAGGTTAGAAATCATACAAAAACACTCATTATGGGCGCTGAGCATCTTAGAACCGGTAAATTTACGCACTCATTTATAAAAAAATTACATGAATGTATGATGACCGGTATTATTAAGTCGGAGCTAGAAGATACAGTCGGGAAATACAAGTCTCAAGATAATAAGATTACAAACTCTGCAGGAACAGTTGTATATACGCCTCCATCAGCGGCAGAGACAAAAAAATATATGGATGAATTGATTACGTTCATGAATAACGGTAATGACAATATTCACCCATTGATTAAAGCGGCAATGATTCATTCTCAATTTGAGTCCATTCACCCATTTTCAGATGGGAACGGAAGAATAGGTCGTGTGTTAATTAGCTTATATTTGTATAAATCTGGTGTGATAAACTTCCCGTTCTTTTATATAAGCGAAGCGATTAACATGGATAAAGGCGTATATTACAAAATGTTGACTGATTCCAGAAACAATACACTCACCGAATGGATAAGATATTTTCTTACTAAAGTGAGTGTACAAACAAATCAACATATTGGCTATATTGATGCGCTCAACGCTTTGTATCTAAAAACTAAAGCAACAATTAAACAATGTATTAAAAGTCCTAAGTATGATGAGATTATAGAATGCTTGTTTACGCATCCTGTGTTAAATGCAAGCTTGCTTGAAGATCAACTTACTGTTTCTCGTGGGCAGGCCCTGAGATATTTAAATGTTCTAGAGAAAAAACATATTTTGTTAAGTGATGATCGTAAAAGAGGAAAAACGTTCTTTTTTACGGAATTGATAGACTTAGCAAGAAGAGCGTAATTTTATTGAAATTAGGCGCTTATTACGAAAGGCGGTGATGCGTATTGAAAGTGACATATAAAAGAAAAAGCACTCCGTAAGTTGCGGCAACAACTAACGAAATGCTTTTCTGTATCGGATATGCTATGATAACCGACAAAAAACCATTTTTATCATAGCATATCCTTTGGGTAGGTGCAATTCATAAATCGTTGAAAATGAATTGCTTAACAGCTTATTCCTCCAAATGGAGGCGAAAGGATGAATAAATGATAAAAAATTTATTTTATGATGGTTTCAATTCAAAGTTGATTGAAACCGCTTATTTTGAGGGGGTTCTTGAGATTCCTATATTAGAAGCACCTCAAGAAATTATTATACCTACTGTTGCAGTGCCTTTTTCAAAAAGCAAGGCAATTACTATTCCGTCAGAAGAAATGCTTGTGTTTTATGAGCACGATTTTAAATTTAGAGAGTTTGTTAGTGTACCACAGAATTACATTGATGAATTAAAGCATATTCAAATAATCTCTACACCGGATTGCTCTCTTTATAGAGATATGCCCCTTTGGGAGCAAATTGCGAATATAGGTGTGAGTCGATCTGTAGGATATTATTTGCAGAAACAAGGAAAGTATGTCATTCCTAATGTCCGTTGGGGTGATAAGCGGACATATACTAAAGCCCAGTTTGATACAATACCTACTTTTTCTGGCATACCGAAAAATAGTATTGTTACTATAGGTACTTATGGTTGCAGTAAGAGTAGAGAAGATAAATATTTTCTTGAAGCGGGTCTCGAAGCGATGCTAACAGAGCTAACGCCACAAGATGTTATTGTATACGGTTCGTATAACCCGAAAATTTTTGGGAAATATGAGCGTTACACACGCTTCCACCATTTGCCGGATTGGACTACTTATGTTCATATGAAAAAGAAGGTGAGCTGATTGGGTACAAGTAAAAGTGGACGATATCTTAATACAAAAGGCTCGGGGCGTAGTGTTAGCGATTTTGCCCTCGTTCATTCAAGCGAAGGTGCTTTTACTCGCAGCCAAATCCGTGTCAATGGAAAAATGGTCATTAAGCTGCGACTTAATAACGGCGGACATGGCCAAAAAGGGATGGAGTTACTTGATAAATACGGAATTAAATATAATATCGTTAAAACCTATCCTAACGGTGTTCGCATCGGGAATATTCCGAATCACAAAGAGCGTAGCAAAAAGAAAGGTATTGGGCAATCGTGGTTTCCACAATCGTGGTCGGAAAAAGATATTCGCCGCGCCGGTGAACACGTTGCAGGCCTTAAAGGTAATCGCTGTATATCCGATGGAAAAACAATATACGGAGTCTATAAGGGTGTGCGTATCGGTGTAAAACGAACAAACGGAAAAATTGCTACTGTTTTTCCTGACTCCGACCAAAGCTCAGTAATAAGGAGAAAGCGTAAATGATGAAGTTTGACACACTAAAAGAAGCAGCACACTTTCGTGTAGTTGAAAACGAGGACAATTATTGGATAGAAGATTATTGGAAGGTTACCATTGAATTGTTTACAAAGGATGTTGCCACTACAATCAAGTTCTTAAAAAACGATTGTGACGATGAGGAACTGTATTTCCTTTCTGAAATTTTCGAGGAAATTGTTGAACAAACACAAAGCAAAGAAATCATCTCAGTGCTTCGTTCTCGACTTTCTAAAGTAAAACCCGAAAATTATAATCAGGAAAATTTTAAGTCGGAGTTTATGAGAAAATGGGTTGACTATAATGAGTATATTAGAAGCGTACAAGAAGAAATCAACTACGCTGAGGGGCGAATTCATGATAGTGTACAAGAGTAAATGCAAATAAAGTATATGGGAAGCTAAAGAAATAACTACACCTATTACAAAGATGAACCTGAAAATGTCTGTATATAAATTTGCATATAAGGAATATCTGCTTGAATGATTTGTTGCGAGCGCTCGGAGTTGACAGGAATGGATGGCTTAGCTTTACAAGAGATTATTATCAATGTGAAGATGGGGGCAGAGAGTGATGATTCAGAAACAGTTATAGCGGACATAAGCTACAACTACACTGGCATACACTCGACCAATTTGCTTTATAATATGAACGAGAGAGCTATATCATCCGTTTAACCGCTTCTTGTTAAGTAGACTGATGAAAAATAAAATTAGTTTTCCGCCAGGATCTCAGAAATGAGGTCCTGGTTTTCTTTATAGTGTAGCTTCAAAAAACAACAAAGCCCTGTGCTTCCACTCGTAGGAAGCGCAGGGCTTTGTTTATGAATGATAGGGCGGGCGTACATTGGCGGAGGCGATACTTGGTGCCGATGATCATGACGATGTTCTTTTGCGACATTTGCCGTGAGGGAATGGTGCTTGTTGTTTAAATATGAAAAGCTTCTCGGATTTCTTTGACGAAGGTTTTTTCGATGGGGGTGAGGGCGTCGGGGTTTGAGAGGAGGAGGCAGTGGTGGATGGTGAGGCCTTCAAAATCCGCCAAATTTCCGCTAAAAATTCTTGACGGCGTAAGCGTGGAGTGGTAAGATATAAAAGATGCAAAAAGCAGAAACCTCTGGTTTCTCACCCTCCGCCGCTTAGGTTGTTGGTCGCAGAACATAAGTCATACCGGTGCGCTGTCACCAATGAATTTGTCTGTCAACGGGTGGAGGTTACCCGTTTTTTTATTGCAAATTTTTTGATGGGGGTGACACTCATAAGTAAGGAACTTCGTGTAAATGAGGCAATTCGTTGCCGTGAAATCCGCGTGATTGACGACGCAGGACAACAAATTGGTGTCATGAATCCTCGCGATGCGATTAAGTTGGCTGAAGAAAAAGGCTTGGACCTCGTAGAGGTATCTCCAAGTGCAAAGCCACCTGTATGCCGCATTATGGATTATGGCAAGTACAGATACGAACAAAACAAGAAAGAACGCGAAACCCGTAAGAATCAAAAGGTTATTTCGATTAAAGAAGTAAAGCTCAGACCAAATATCGAAGACCATGATTTTTATACCAAGGTGCGCAATGCCGCTAAGTTCTTGGCTGACGGCAATAAGGTAAAGGTTACCATTATGTTCCGTGGCCGTGAAATCACCCGTCCAGATGCGGGTAAAGAACTTTGCGAACGTGTAGCGAGAGAAGTTGCAGACGTTGCCAAGGTTGAAAAGGATGCGAAAGTCGAAGGTCGTAACATGACCATGATGCTCGTGCCTTTGCGCGAAAAAGATAAAGAAAAAAAGTAAGAGTTGTGAGAGGAGATAACTTCAATGCCTAAGATGAAAACCCACAGAGGCGCTGCAAAGCGTTTTTCAAAGACCGGTTCCGGTAAGATTAAAAGAAACCACGGCTACACCAGCCACATTCTCGAAAAGAAATCCCCTAAGCGTAAACGTAACTTGCGCAAGAGCGCAATCATGGCTAAGGGCGATGCAAAGCGTATCGAAAAGCTTATCTAAGGAAATCGGAGGTCAATAAACAATGGCAAGAATTAAGCGCGGTGTTAACACCCATAAGAGACATAAAAGAGTATTAAAGCAAGCTAAAGGTTATTTTGGCAACCGTTCCAACGTTTACCGTGTTGCTCACCAAGCTGTGATGAAATCCGGCCAATATGCTTACGAACACAGAAGATTGCGCAAGCGTGACTTCCGCAAACTCTGGATCGCTCGTATCAATGCAGGCGCTCGTCAAAACGGCTTGAGCTACAGCACCTTGATCCACGGCTTGAAGGTTGCTGGTATCGACATCAACAGAAAGATGCTTTCTGAACTCGCTACCAACGATGCAGCTGCATTTGCAGCTCTTTGCGAAGTTGCAAAGGAAAACAACTAATTTTGTTTAACAAAGGTCTTCCATAGGAAGGCCTTTTTTGTTATATAAAAGGAAAGGAGGCATGTCATGGGTGTAAAGGAAGAGGTGCTTCGCACCTTACAAGAAAACGAAGAAACGTATATCTCGGGGCAAGGCCTTGCGGATCGTTTAAATGTGAGTCGTCATGCGGTGTGGAAGGCGATTGATAAATTAAGAAGTGAGGGCTTTGATATTGAGGCGCGAACCAATCGCGGCTATCGACTGATTGGGGCCTGTGATGTGCTAAGTGCCGAGGCAGTGGCAGCCTGCTTGGACAAAAGCGCCGGCTTTGCCTTGGAATACAGCGAGGAGATTGATTCCACCAACAATCGTGCCCGCGCCTTAGCAGAGGCCGGCTGTGACGAATGGACGGTGGTCCTTGCGGAAAGCCAAACTGCAGGCCGTGGACGCTTGGGCAAACAATTTTATTCGCCAAAGGGCGGTGGCATTTATATGAGTGTGGTGGTGCGTCCGAATTGCGAGGTGCAATATGCCAACATGCTCACCTTAGCGGCAGCGGCGGCGGTGGTAGAAGCCGTTGAAGCGGTTTGTGGCATCACGGCGCAAATCAAATGGGTCAATGATATTTTTGTAGGTACCAAAAAGGTTTGCGGGATTCTCACCGAAGCCTCGGTGGGCCTTGAGGAGCAACGCCTGCGCTACGCAGTGGTGGGCATCGGCATCAATGTGGCACCGCCGCCGGGCGGTTTTCCTGAGGCGTTGCAAGACATTGCCACCAGTATCTTTGACACCCCACGTGTGGAATCGGTGCGCGCCCCATTGGTGGCAGAGATTTTGCGCCGTTTCCGTGGCTATGCCGAGCAGCTGACGGACCGTCTGTTTATGGCATGCTACCGTGCCCATTTGATGGTGCTCGGACGTCGCGTTTATTTGGTGCGCGGCAATGACCGTGAAGAAGTGTTGGTCGTCGGCTTAACCGATGATGGGGCGCTTATTGTAGAAAATGACGAGGGTCGTCGCCGAGAAATCAATTCCGGTGAAGTGAGCGTGCGTTTTTAGCAAAGGAGAAGAGAACATGAACGAGAATACCGAGCGTGTAAAGGCATATTTGGCGCCCTTTGGCTATGCCAACGGTGTGACAGAATTTGCAGAAGGGACGACCGCCACCGTGCCATTGGCGCCAGCGACCATTGGTTGCGCGGAAGCTCAAATTGCCAAAAGCATGGGCTTTAAGAACGCCGAAGGGGAGGCCCTCATCGTGGTCACTGCCTGTGACGGCAAGGTCAACAGTGGCAAATTTAAGCATGTGTTCGGTCATAAAGCCACCATGCTTAAAGGTGAAGAGGTACCGGCATTGACCGGGCATCCGATTGGTGGGGTGTGTCCGTTTGCACTACCGGAAGGGGTGCCGGTGTATTTAGACATATCGATGCAGCGCTTTGATTGCGTGTACCCTGCTTGTGGCAGCCCCGAAAGTATGGTGCGCCTGACACCGGATGAGCTTTTTCGCGTCAGTGGCGCCAAGGAATGGGTTGATGTATGCAAGGGCTGGAGAGAGGAAGAAAAGGAATGAAAACAGGACTTGTTATTGCCGCAAGTGGGCTCAGTGGGGCTTTTAACTGCGGGGTGTTGGAGCAATGGACAGAAAACGGCGTACGCTTTCCCTTTATTGTAGGGACCGGCTTTGGGGCGTTGATGGGGGCCTATGTGCATGCCGGACAAAGCGATGCGCTGGGAAATCTCTATCGCCACTTTCTTAAAAATTACGGGGACGACTTGGATTTATTCGGCAATTTCAAGGGAGAAACGCGTGCCGTGAGCGGCAAAGATCTCTTTGAAATTGCCGATGAAGTCGACATGGATGCCTTTCGCATGGCAAACGGCCGCGTAAGCGCTGCCACCACCCGTGCCGACAACGGCGATGGGGTGTTTTGGCCTCTCGAACGCGCCGCAAGCTGGAAGCAATTGGCGCCGTATTTGCGTGCGGCCATGACCTTTCCGGGAACGGATGAACCGGTGGCAATGGTAGAGCGTGCTTATTTTGACGGGCGCATTGGCGAACCCTTGGCGATCACCATGGCG
>USCP01000047.1 GCA_900553245.1 uncultured Peptococcaceae bacterium | reverse complement strand
TAAGGTATCTATCGTTACCGAAGGTATGAATTCCAACCGAAATCCGTGATGAACCTTTTTTATTACTCTTGTTCAAATGAATCAACCATCATTACAGCACCGGTTGCTGTATCGGCTTCATCACCATTATCCCATGGTTGAACTAAAATCAACCCAAATACCAAACCGATAATCAAGCCTAAAATAATTACCGGTATAATAATTTTTTTCAGAGGAACAGGACCATCTACATTCTCTTCCGAGGAGGCTTCGGCAACTGAATCAACCCCTTCGCTGGCAGCCTTCTTCTTTTCGGATTTTTTTGCTTTTGCTTCTTGGCGACGTGCTTTAAGCTTCCCCATTGCAGCATTTGCAGAACCCAACGCACCGGATACCATTTCCTTGGCATCAACGCCTTTCTTTTCCGCCGTTTGAGTTTCCTCAGCGATTACATCCTGAGCTAGAAACGGCTCTTCAATGTAGTCTTGCTGATAGTCTTGATAGTCTTGTTGTAATGGCGCTTGATATTGATTCATGCTTTGAGGTGCCGCTTGATACAAATCTTCTGCGACAGGAGCAGTATCTTCAGGTTGATCATTCAAGAATTGCCCCAATTCTTCTGCGGTAAATAAGCGTGTTTCTTCAAATGCATCTTCGTTAGATTCATCATCTTTATCGTTAAAGAGATTTTGTCTCAACACAGGTGTACCACAGTTAGAGCAAAAAAAGTCATCTTCGGACAATTTCTTGCCACAATTGCTACAATACATCTTTACACCTTCCCTGATTGAATTTCACAGAACCTATCTTATCAGATTGGTACAGGTTAGTAAAGATTATAATCTTTTAGATTTGGTTCTACTTTTAATGCCATCAAGCAAGTATTTGTTTAATAAGCGGATATAGGTTCCCTTCATCCCCAAGGATTTAGATTCAATAACACCGGCTGACTCAAATTTTCTTAAAGCATTAACGATGACCGAACGGGTAATTCCAACACGATCAGCAATTTTAGAAGCAACAAGAATCCCTTCATCGCCTTCCAATTCAGAAAAGATATGTTCAATCGCTTCCATTTCAGAATAACTCAACGTATCTAATGCGATTTGTACAGCAATGCGTTCTCTATTTTCTTCAGCTTCCGCTTTATTCTTAGAACGCAAGATTTCAATACCAACCATGGTCGCACCATATTCAGCTAAAATTAAGTCATCATCAGTGAACTTAATATTAAACTTACCAAGCATTAAGCTTCCTTGACGCTTGTGACCGGCAAAAACCGGAATAATAGTTGTAATCTTATCACCGAATCTGCATTCTTGTCCTTTGAAAATACAAATTCTGTTTTCATTTGGTAAATTGGCAATTGTCTCTTCAGTTGCAATTAAATTTTCATTGTAACTAGAAGGCATCTTCCCGTCTTCTAATACAATTTGTTCCATAACATCACAGTCAAAACCTTCAAGGAAGTGATGCCCTAATAGGACGCCTTCTTCACCTAAAATATATACGTTACAGTTAATCATTTCAGAAAGGACTTTGGAAATCTCATTAAAATCGATGAGACTTTCATCTTCCGGAGATCCACTTTGAAGGGTACGGTTTAATAATCGGGTTTTTTCTAATAATTCAGCGCTCATAAAACATCCTCCTTACAATATGTATTTCTCAAATTGGTTTTCTGCAACCGTTGATTTGCATACAGTATTAACAAAATCCTTATCAACAACTACATCTCTCTCATCCTCGCCAGCTTGAAAGAGCGTATCCAGTAATAGCTTTTCCATCACAGAAACTAAACGTCTAGCACCGAGGTTTTCCTCATTTTCATTGAGTTTATACGCATAGTCAGCAATGGCCTCAATCCCATCTTCCGTAAAAGATAAGTCAGTATGGTCCACAGACAGCAACGCCTTATATTTTTCAGGCAATGAATGTTCTGTTTCCGTCAGAATTCGAATAAAATCTTCCTTTGTTAAAGATTGCAACTGCACCTTGTACGGGAAACGCCCCTGTAATTCGGGAATTAAGTCTTCCGGTTTGCTTACATGGAAAGCACCAGCTGCGATAAACAAAATATGATCTGTTTTTATATTGCCATACTTCGTTTTTACAATAGAGCCTTCAACAATCGGCAAAATGTCGCGTTGAACCCCTTCTCTTGAAACACCGGCGCCTTGACTGGTACCACCTGTCTCCGCAATTTTGTCAATTTCATCAATAAAGACAATACCATGATTTTCGGCGAGTTTAATTGCTTCTTGATTGACCAAATCTTCATCAATAAGCTTTTCGGCTTCTTCCTCCGCTAAGATTTCTCTCGCTTCGTTCACTGTCACGCGACGCTTCTTTTTCTTTGCCGGCATAATATTTTTCATCATGTCATTCATGTTATCCATGACTTGATCCATTCCGGAAGCCGCTAACATATCATTAGAAACACGTTTTTCTTCAACTTCAATATCAATCTCATCATCATCAAACTCGTGTCGGCGAAGTTTTTCACGGAAAATTACTTTTTGCTCATTGCGATGACGTTCTTCCTCAGCTTCTGCCGCCGTGTCAGCTGATGATTGATTGCCAAAGAGCATTTCAAACGGATTGTTGTTTGTTTTCGCTTTCCGTTTATTTGGCACTAAAAGATCTACTAAACGCTCATTCGCCATCTTTTGTGCTTCAGCTTGAACACTTTTAATTTTTTCCTTGCGCACTAAACGAATAGACGCTTCCACCAAATCTCGAATCATCGACTCGACATCGCGACCAACATAACCCACTTCAGTGAATTTAGTGGCTTCAACTTTTACATACGGAGTCCCCAAAATTTTGCTTACTCGACGAACAATCTCAGTTTTGCCAACCCCTGTTGGCCCCATCATGATAATATTGCTTGGAGAAATCTCTTCTTGAAGCTCTTTTGGGAGTTGACTTCTACGATATCTATTTCTTAATGCAATAGCAATACTCTTTTTTGCTTCATCCTGACCGATAATGTGCTTATCTAAATGTGCAACAATGTCTTTCGGGAGCATATTTTGAATTTGAATTGATTCAAGCTGTTCATTCATTCGTTACCGCTCCTTTAATTTCTTCCACAATAATATTATCGTTCGTATATACACAAATACTTGCTGCAATTTCCAAAGCTTTTCTAGCAATATCAGCTGCCGGTAAATCTGTATTTTGTTTAAGCGCTCTTGCAGCAGCCAACGCAAAATTCCCGCCGGAGCCAATCGCAGCGATGCCTTCATCCGGAACAATCACTTCCCCGTTGCCACTAACAAGGAATAAGTCATCTTTATCTGCAAGCAAAAGTAGTGCTTCTAAGTTTCTGGCTGCTTTTTCATTACGCCATTCTTTTGCTAATTCTACAGCTGCTCTTGATAATTGACCATGGCACTGGTCCAGATGATTTTCAAATTTGTCAAATAAGATAAAGGCATCTGCAACAGAGCCGGCAAAACCGGCAACTACAGAATCATTATATAAGCGACGCACTTTACGAGCGGTGCCTTTCATAATGGTGGTTTCCCCCATCGTTACCTGACCATCACCGGCCATCGCAATTCCATCAGCAGTTTTAACTGCAACAATCGTTGTTGAATGAAAATTAACCATAGTTTCTCCTTATGACCGAGGATGCCCTTCGTTATAGAGTTCACGTAACCTAGACGAAGAGACTTTTGTATAAATCTGTGTGGTAGACAGACTATCGTGTCCAAGTAATTCTTGAATCATTTTTAAATCAGCACCGTGATCAAGCAAATGGGTTGCAAAGCTATGTCTGAAACTGTGCGGGGAAACGTGATATTGTAAAGCACCTTTTTCGATGTACTTATCAATCAAATAAATGACACCACGACGTGTAAGCCGTTTGCCTAAATGATTTAACAATAACGCATAGGTTTTCTCGGCATTTTTTTCTTGCAAAGCAGCTCTCCCACCATTTGGCGCCAAATAGTCTTCTAGTGCACGCATACATCTCTTGCTTAATGGTACAATACGCTCCTTGTTTCCTTTACCGAGCACTCGTATGAAACTCTTATTTTCAACATCAGACACATTTAATGCCACCAATTCGGATACTCGGAGCCCAGAGCCGTACAAGAGTTCAAATAACACTTGGTCTCGTTGGGCTAGTGGATCATTTTTTGAATACAGCTCATCAAAAAAATGTTCCATATCAATTTCCTTAATGACTTTTGGCAAAGTCTTATTTTTTTTAGGTGAATGAATATTTTGAAATGGATTGGCATCAATTTCACGACATTCTATTAAAAATGAATAAAACAAGCGTATACTTGAAATTTTCCTCGATATTGAACTTTTTGATAATTTTTCTTGATTTAAATGAAACAGATACGTTCTGGCAATGGTGCCATCTATTTCATTAAGCGCTAAACCTTCCGAATCAAGCCATTGCACAAATAAATCTACATCTTTTGTATAAGCATCAATAGATTTTTCGGCAAGTTTACGCTCATTCGTTAAATATTTTTTGTAATTAGAACAGTAACGGCTATACATCGTAATCACGCAACCATTGTTCTAAATCATTCAGCGCACGTTGCGCATAATAGCTATTTCGTTCCTTTTTTGAACGAATCTTTTTTTCTGCAGCAGGCATTAAACCAAAATTAATATTCATTGGTTGGAAATTATGTGTTGGTGACGTTCCAACATGATTCATCAAACTTCCAATTGCTGTGGTGCGCGGCCAAACGAGCACCGATTCACCTTTTGCAAGATGCGCTGCATTTATACCAGCAACCAAGCCACTTGCAGTAGATTCGATATATCCTTCTACACCAGTCATTTGCCCGGCGAAAAAGATTCTCTGTTCACTTTCAAGCTGACCACTCTCATTCAATACAGTAGGCCCGTTCAAAAATGTGTTGCGGTGCATGACACCATAACGAACAATCTCTGCATTTGCCAGCGCCTGGATGGATTGAACAATCTTCTTTTGGTCGCCCCACTTAGTTCTTGTTTGAAAACCAACGATATTTAACAGTTGTCCCTCTTTGTCTTCTCGACGCAACTGAACCACTGCAAACGGCGTTTTTCCTGTACGAGGGTCAATCAATCCAACAGGCTTCATCGGTCCGAATAAAAGGGTTTGATAGCCACGCTTAGCCATGGTTTCTACCGGCATGCAGCCCTCAAAAAAAATTTCCTTTTCAAAATCCTTCGTCGGTGTCCATTCCGCTGCCATTAAAGTTTCATAAAAATGTTGATACTCTTCGCCACTTAATGGGCAGTTCAGATAGTCAGCGGTTTCCCCTTTGTCATATCTCGATTGCCAAAACGCTTTTTCCATGTCAACACTTTCAGCGGTAATAATTGGCGCAGCGGCATCATAAAAATAAAGCGTATCTGCACCAGTCTTACGTTTGATCGCTTCAAACAAAGGAGCAGAGGTCAAGGGCCCAGAAGCACAAACAATAATACCCTCATTGTCAAAATCAAGATATTCTTCATGAATCACTTCAATGTTAGGGTGATTATTGATTTTGTCCGTAATAAACTGAGAAAACTCTTCACGATTTACTGCTTGAGCACCACCTGCCGGTACGCCACATTGATCAGCAGCCATCATAATTAAAGAATGCATACGACGCAATTCTTCTTTTAATAATCCCGGTCCACTTTCTAATTGATTTGAACGCAGAGAATTGCTACATACCAATTCTGCAAATAAAGCCGTATGATGCACTTCTGTTTGCTTCATTGGTCGCATTTCATAAAGCTTTACATGAATGTCACGCTGTGCAATTTGCCAAGCAGCTTCAGCCCCTGCCAAACCGGCTCCTACAACAACAACTGTATTATTCTGATTCATTGTGCTCACCGTTTACTTCTTCTTTATAATTACATTCCTTATTAGTACAAATTTTACTCATACCATTCTTCGTAATATGCTCTACCAAGTATCCCTCACTACAGCTTGGACATTTCTCTCCAGTTGGTTTTTCCCATGTGACAAATTCACATTCAGGATATTGGTCACAACCATAGAATACGCGGCCTTTTTTAGAACGGCGCTTTACAATTTGACCTTTACCACATTTTGGACATGTAACACCAATTTCTTCTAATAAAGGACGAGTATTTCTGCAATCCGGAAAACCGGTACATGCCAAAAACTTCCCATAACGCCCCATTTTAATCGCAAATGGTTTACCGCATTTTTCACAAATAATATCAGTAATTTCATCTTCAATTTTAACTTCACCGATATTTTTTTCTGCGATTTCAAGTTTTTCACTAAAAATATCATAGAACTGGCGTAGAACGTCCTTCCATTGACGTTCACCATCTTCGATGCGGTCAAGGTCTGTTTCCAACTGTGCTGTAAAATCTACATTAATGATGTCGCCAAAGTTCTGAACCAACAATTCATTAACAAGTTCCCCAATTTCAGTGGTATAGAAGCTCTTTTTCTCACGATAAACATAGTTTCTTACCGTAATGGTTTCGATGGTTGCAACATAAGTACTAGGACGCCCAATACCCTTTTCTTCCATTGTTTTAATGAGAGAGGCTTCCGTATAACGTGGTGGCGGTTGAGTAAAATGTTGCTTTGGATCATTTTTCACATAAGTTAATTGTTCTTCAAGGGACAACTTAGGCAATTCTTTTTCGTCCTTTGTTGCATCTTGTGCGTCATCATAAAGCACCTGATACCCCTTGAATACGTTTACACTGCCACTGGCAGTAAAGAGATAATCACCAGCAGTTATTTCTGCATTGGTCACTTCAAACTCTGCAGCAGCCATTTGACTAGCAAGAAAACGAGACCAAATGAGCTTATACAAGCGATATTCATCACGAGATAAATATTCTTTTACACTTTCCGGGTCTCGATCAATATAAGTCGGACGAATTGCTTCGTGCGCATCTTGTACGTTTTGATTCGTCTTCTTCTTTGTAGACGCTTTCCCGGTTGATAAATAGTTTTCACCGTAGTTTTCTGAAATATATGTTTCAGCTTGAAGCTTTGCTTGGTCAGACACACGAATAGAGTCTGTTCTCATGTACGTAATTAAACCGATGCTCCCAGCTCGACCAAGTTGAACCCCTTCATATAAACCTTGCGCCAAACGCATGGTTTTCTTTGCTGTGAAATTAAGTTTTCTGTTCGCTTCCTGTTGAAGCACACTGGTAGTAAATGGCAGTGGTGCATTCTTTTTGCGATTCATCACCTTTAGAGAAGATACTGTATAGGAGGCTTCCTTTAATTCTGAAAGGATAGCATCCATCTCCTCTTTATTCTTAATTTCAATTTTTTTCTTATCTTTCTTACTCAATTTCGCTTGAAAAGATTTTTTATCTTGGTTTTTAAGTGTAACATCTAATGACCAATACTCTTCCGGCACAAAATCAAGAATTTCTTTTTCTCTTTCACAAATCAATCTCAATGCAACAGATTGTACACGCCCAGCACTGAGACCTTTTTTTACTTTACGCCATAATAGCGGACTTAATTGATACCCCACAATTCTATCGAGAACACGACGCGCTTGTTGCGCATCTACTCGATTCATATCAATGGCGCGAGGCTCTTTAATTGCATTTTTAACAGCATCTTTGGTGATTTCATTAAACGATACACGACATTTACTATCTGGATCTAAACCTAAGATGTGCTGTAAATGCCAAGCAATAGCTTCCCCTTCACGGTCAGGGTCACTTGCAAGAAAAACACGATCAGCTTTTTTAGCTTCTTTCTTTAATTCTTTAATCAATGGACCTTTACCGCGAATGTTGATGTATTTGACAGCAAAATCATTTTCAATATCTACAGCAAATTGGCTTTTCGGCAAATCACGTACGTGCCCCATTGACGCAGATACAGAATAATTTTTTCCTAAATATTTTTTTATGGTTTTTGCTTTTGCTGGTGATTCAACAATGACTAGCGTTTGTGTCATAAAAAAATTACCCCTACTATTTAAATCTCTTTTCTTGAGTATTGTCTTCCGTAATCCTGTGATACAAGGTCATCAAGTTCAAATTCCAATAATATACCATTCACAACATGAATCGGAAGGTTTACACTCGTACAAATTTCCTCAACGCTTTGAGGGATACTGCTCAAGGCAGTGTATACTTTTTGTTGCTCAGCCGTCAATTGTCGTTCGATTGAATCAGTTTTTACATCCTTGAACAACATCATCTGACCGAACTCATCTAATATATCCGACGGTTGTGCCACTAGTTTTGCCCCGTCCTTTAATAAACGATGGCATCCCACTGACTGTTGACTTGTGATTAAGCCTGGCACTGCAAATACCTCTTTGCCATATTCCAGCGCATAATTTGCACTGATTAAAGAACCGCTTTTCTTGGCAGCTTCAACCACACATACCCCTTCGCTTAAACCGGCAATAATACGATTACGTGCCGGAAAATGCCAATCGACGGCAGCAGCCTCCAATGGCCATTCCGATATAATCGAACTGTTTGGATGAGACAGGATTTCCTCATACAACCTAGCATTTTCGCGCGGATAAATTCGATCAATCCCACAGCCTAAAACAGCAACGGTTCCGCCCAATCCTTCAATAGCACCTTTATGGGCATTTGCATCAATTCCTTTTGCCAGCCCACTGATAATGCGTACACCCTCATCAGATAATTTCTTTGATAAGGAATAGGCTACATTTTTACCGTATGCGGTAGCACGTCTGCTTCCAACCATCCCAATATTGAGATTTGCTAAAGAAAAATTGCCTTTGACATATAAAATTCCTGGCGGTCGATACACTTCTTTTAACACTTCAGGATAAGTATCATCAATGTATAAAAGCAAATCAATCCCCAGGTCTTGTAACAAATTTTCTCTCAACTTATAGCGTTCCGCAGAATAATATGCACACCAATTCTCCCATTTAGCAACTGGAATCTCCGGAACTTTTTCCGATAACTGCTTCGCATTTTTATCAGCCAACTCATTCGCTGTCAGCCTCATCATTGCAAGGCGCATGCTATCGTTACTACTTTCCCCCCACACATCGTGCAACAATGAAAAAAGAATACTTTTCTTCATACCATCCCTCCGGGATATTATTGCAAATTGTAGCACTATTGTAGCATCAAAGAATATTCTTGTATAGACAAAAGAGACAATAATTCTCTTTTTTTGAATTATTTAGAATTATCATCAGTATCAAAATGTGGACACCATTCTTTTACGCAGCATTCATCACATAATGGACGCTGTGCTTTGCAGACCTTTCTACCATGCCAAATAAAAAGATGATGGGCATCGCACCACAATTCCGGCGGAATAACTTGCATGAGTTGTTGCTCTACCCCTTCAACAGTTTTGTGTTTTGCAAATCCCAACCGCTGAGAAACGCGAAATACATGCGTATCTACCGCGAATGCTGGAATATGAAAAGCATTACACAATACTACATTCGCAGTTTTTCGTCCTACTCCCGGTAATTCCTGCAACAATTCTCGATCAGCCGGTACTTCTCCGTGATATTTTTCAACGAGCATTTTCGACGCCTTTACGATGCTCTTACTTTTATTACGATACAAACCAATTGAGTTAATTTCCTGCGCCAGCACCTCTTCGCTTACCGCACTCATTTCAAATGCAGTTGGATATTTTTCAAACAACCCGGGCGTCACCATATTGACACGAACGTCTGTTGATTGTGCCGACAAAATTGTAGCAATCAATAATTCAAATGGCGTTGTGAAATGAAGCCCCGAACCAATATCACCATACGCATCATTTAAACAACTAATAATTTTTGTTTGCAATTCATTCATCATTATTACTCCAAAAAAAACACTGTACACAGGAACGTCTACAGTGTTTTATCTTTTTTATAATCGACTTAATACATCAAGCGCTTGCTCTTTTATTAACAACTCGCCGTGCTCATCTAAATATTCTTTGCTTAATTGAGAAATATCCCCAAATTCAACAAAATGTCCACGAGAAGTTTCAATCACTTGGTTCACATCTTGAAGATAGAGTTGATACTGATTTTCATATTTATAAACAACACTTTCACAATCCGATGGGATCTCAATTTCATGGGCCAAATCAATAAGATCGTCCAAATTATTAAATTCGAACACCCCCCACGGTTCATCTTGACTCACGCTTTCGTCCGGCGCAAACAAATTTAGGTTGATATCACTGCTGTTTACTTTCGTAATGGTCAGTATCATACTTTCATCGGAGAGTGGATAGGCTTCCACCATCAAGCTGGTATTTTGTACTACCTCGAAACCAAATTGATGCTTGGCTTGTTCTATAATATCTCGAAAAAGAGCACGCATGTCCTTACCAAACATATCTTTTTTGGTAATAATAATTTGCAACTGGTCCTCGTTAATTAAATTAATCTTCATAGCCAGGCCTCCTTTCTATATTAGATTTTCATATTAGCTCATCATTTTTACATAATCAGAAAACGGCAG
>USCP01000046.1 GCA_900553245.1 uncultured Peptococcaceae bacterium | reverse complement strand
AGAAAAGCCCTTATAGGGCTTGCTAAAACCACCGGTTCAACCGGTGGTTTTTATTTAGTCGTCGATGCTGTCGCTGCAGAGACGATGTGGCATCATCTTGTGGAAGTACACCTCGGTGCAGCCGCTTTGAAGGAGCTTGTCTTCAATATCGGTGAAGAGGTAACGCATATAGCGAAGAATGGTGTAGCAAACGATGGCAACGCCGATGACGATTTCAATAGCGACAAGAATGTTCAGGGAAATGAGGGAATACCCCATGGACTCAAAATGCGCCAAGGCTTGGGTTGCAGCAGTTGGGCAAATGACAAATGGGAAGGTAAACCCTGCATAGCTTGGATAGAAAGGCAAGCGCATGAGGTAATGAATCGCCTTATAGAGCACAATGGCATAAACCACGGTGGCAACAATGAGCAGTGCCATTACAAGACCGGTGGAGACGTTTTCGACAGATTGGAGATAGCCGGTTAAGCAGAGGCTGACCGGTGCTGCATAGATGCAGAACAATGGGCGTGCGCCTTGAGGAATATCGCGATGCTTGATGTAGCGATAGCTGATGAGTCCTGCCAAGAGGAAGAGGGCAGCAAAGCCAAAAGCAAAGGTCATGGCGCCGATGTCTTCTTTGCCGTGGGATGGCGCAGTAACAGCGGCTACAGCGATGCCGACATAGACAATGAAGTAGCTTGCAAAGACATCCTTAATTTTGAGCTTCATCATAAATTGGAAGGTGAAGTACACCATCAAGGTGAGGTGCAAGGCAATGGCAGCAAGCCAGAAGAGGTAGGCACCGTCTTTGCCAATCAAAGGTACGGCATAGGTACTTAATACCATCAAGGACATCGGAAAGGTACCGGATGCACTGGCGATGATTGGGTTTTTCATATCGTTGGCAACCATTTTTGGATACATTACCAGCTTGAGAAGGACCAGTGCCAAGAGAAAGGTGGCAAAAATGCCACAGAGATGATGAATGGTACTGGAATAAGGATTGAGCAGATTCCCGAGAGACGCAGTCGCCAAAATGACACCACATAATGGGACAGGCACTTTCTTAATAATATCTTGCATGCGATTCATCATTCATACATCCCTTCGTTTAATATTTTACAAATCAATATGTTATTTGCAGCTTTTGAGAGGCTTAAGTAGTAGCTCCCTTACAATTCGTATTATAGGGAGATTACCCTTACAAATAAAATCCATGTTATTTATTGCTGGTTTAGGAATTTCTAATATATCACTTATTCGTTTCCTATCTATGGCTATTATAGACTCCTATCAATACTATCTATTCGTGTAAATCCTATTGAAGGGATAAAGATTGTGCACAAAAGGGCAAGATTAAACGTCTGATAGATATATGTATTATTCTGATTGTTTGGTATTGGAAAAAACGATTGAAAGAGGCGGAACACATTGAAATGAAGGGGTTTGAAGCGTTTTTTTAATATGTTTGAAATTGATGTTTTATATATTTTTGCAAGGGGTTTTATGATTGGATGTGAATAAGTTAACCGGAAAAAAGAGGCGGCCTTTATATGTTTGATAAACTCGTATTTTTTAATATTGCGGGTGTTTTTTATATTTCCAAGTAAAAAAAGACGGATGTTTTTGTAAGAATTTCTTTTGAAACTGAGAGAATCTCGATAAAAATCTCCTGCAATACATAAAATGTTGCAAAGATTGACTGTAATGAAAGCGAGGTGTCAGATCTGAAACCATGAAAAAAGGATACAAGCACTGCGTCACCTATCCATACTTATGCATAAAAAATTCCCAACCACCACTGGAAAATCCAGGTGTGCTTGGGAATGAGGGTGGGGGATGCATTTCTACAAAAGGGTTAGTTTTGTGTTTTCTGCTTGCAACGGGTGTCCCAGAGTTCGTTAGCCACCGGCGTCCAATCGGCGGCATAGCGGTCACATTTTGCACAGAGATGATCAACCGATTCAGGAGATTGTAAATCTGTAGAATGGGCGCCGGTTTTATGCACCATGTTACGCAGCTTTTCCGGATTTTCGAGCATCGGACAAGGGCGGAGATGGTTATTATTAAACGGTTGCCCATCATGATAAGCCATAAAGAGTGGACGTTGGAATACATCTAATAATTTGGTGTCGCGAATGTTTGCGTCGGAATAGTGGATAAACACGCATGGGTCACAGTCGCCGTTGGCGTTGATATGGAGGTAGCGACGACCTCCGGCTATGCAGCCACCGACATATTCGCCGTCATTTTGGAAGTCCATGATAAAGATTGGCTTGCTGGCACGGAAGGCGCGCAGGCGATGGTAGATGGCTTCGCGCTGTTCGGCTGTAGGTAAAAGTTCCGGTGCCGCATCGTTTCCAACCGGCATATAGTGGAAGTACCACGCAAAACGCGCGCCGTAGTCAATCATTTGGTCAATAAAGGCAGAGGCGCTGATAGAATCGAGGTTTTGACTCGTGTAGCAGCAGGAAATGCCAAACGGTAAGTGTTTTTCTTTAAGGAGTGTCATGGCCTTAACCACTTTGGCATAGGTGCCTTTGCCACGGCGCGCATCGGTGGCCTCTTCAAAGCCTTCCACACTGATGGCTGGAATAAAGTTCTTGACGCGGAGCATTTCGTTGGCGAAGGCTTCGTCAATCAAGGTGCCGTTGGTGAAACTCAAAAATTCACAGTCGCTGTGTTTTTCGCAAAGGGCAATAAGATCCTCTTTGCGAACTAAAGGTTCACCGCCGGTGTAGATATACATATAAACGCCGAGGGCCTTGCCTTGGGTGATGATGTCGTCTAATTCATCAAAACTCAGATTGAGCTTGTTGCCGTATTCTGCTGCCCAGCAGCCGGTGCAATGAAGGTTGCAAGCGGAGGTGGGGTCCATGAGAATGGCCCATGGGATGTTGCAGTGGTATTGTTCTCGATTGGCGACTTGCTTTTGCCAGCCTAATAATGCCGCATTTAAGAAAAAATTTTCAAAGGCGGCTTTAAGTACACCATTGTCGGTTTCTGTCATCACATCTATGATGAGCTTATTCATGTTGTTGTTCGGATCTTCGAGTACGCGGCGAATGGCTGCGCGTTGTTTGGGAAAACTTTCCGGTCCGTCACCGGCAAGCTTATCCGCCCAAGTTAATAGCTTTAATGCGTTGTCTTGAGGATTTTTCTCGATATAATTCAGTGCAGTATGTAATGTCGTCCTTTTCAAATGCTCTGTGAGTGACATGGTCCATTCTCCTTCATTGCCGAAGTGTCAACTAAACGTCCGTGCTTTCAAGCGCCAAATAATGCTTGAATCGCTGAATGTGCCTTTATTATAGTGAATCAATGGTTGTATTCATATAGACAAAACACGCCTCGGTGTCTGTTTTTTGTACACCGAGGCGTGTTTGTTAAAGGCTATTTTTCGTTTTCGCGGACCAAAGCCATTTGCTGAAAAAAGGCGTGTTGGCGAATGGTGAAGAGTTGCTGCAATCGTGTCTGAACGTCGGCATCGAGTCCGTTTTCAAGCCAGTGCATGGTCATACCGAAAAAGAGGCTTTTGAGGTAGTCCACCAATACTGGGCGTTCCGCTTCTGATAAATTGCGATAATAGGGGAGCTGGGCAAGATAGGTTTTGACCAGGTATTCGTTGATGTGCCACAGATAGCGCTCCATCATGGGCCGTTGTTCGGAGTGGTAGAGATGAAGCATGGCCTGACGATTTTCGAGAACAAAGTCTACCAGCGCGTCAAAGCAGGCTTCAACGGAGGCCAAGGTAGGATGGGCACGTACAATTCGTTGAACGCGGTCGTCCATTGTTGTTTCGAGAAGCTCGTTTAAATCGTGAAAGTGGTAGTAAAAGGTGTTGCGGTTGAGGCCACAGTCCTCTACGATTTCTTTGACGGTGATTTGTTGATAGGGTTTTTCGTTTAAAAGCCGAAGCAGCGACATGCGCATTGCTTGTTTTGCAAAAGCAGCCATATCCTCCCTCCTTGTGTTGGCTTGGTATATACAGTGACTATCGTATCATATTCTCAAGGGAAGAGAACTCTTTTTAGATAATTTTTAAGCGCGGTTACTATCAAATTCGGTTATAGATGGGTGTAAATAAATGGACAAGCAGATTTGCCTGTCCGTTTATTTTTTAATTGCTATTGTTTTCGGCTAGTGCTTCCTTGAAAA
Organism: uncultured Peptococcaceae bacterium; assembly: GCA_900553245.1. GTDB lineage: Bacteria > Bacillota > Peptococcia > Peptococcales > Peptococcaceae > UMGS1590. The sequence continues at coordinate 6,370 of USCP01000046.1, read as the reverse complement.
TGGCAAAAGCTTCGTCGTTGCTGTCAATGAAATAGGAGCGTGCAACAGTGCCGTCCGTGTCATAGTCGGCGCTGTTCCACCAGACTGCGGCCTTGATGCGCGGATAATTTGGCAGGGCTTCAAACATGTCCTTGACCCACTTGGCCTTATCACCGCCAATATCCGAACAAGAAAATTCGGTGATCATAAGCGGTTGTTGGTACTGTGGTGCCATGGCTTGATAGATTGGCGTGTAAATGTCATCGAAGCTGCGCCAGGTTTCGCCTTCATAGTAATCGCCGGTGTTGTAGCCGGTCAGGCCGACAATATCAACCACATCATCGCCGGGGTAATAATTGTCAACTGCATTCCAGGCAAAGTTCGGAAAAGATTTTTCATTTGGATTCCAGACCCAGAGGGTGTTGGCAGTGGCGCCTTCCTCTTCAAAAATTTGGTATACATAGCGGTACACATCCACATAGGTATGACAATCGCGTCCTGCCCACAAGGCGGAGTAGGTGCACCAATCCCCGTTCATTTCATTAAATAGGCGGAAAAGCACCGGGTGGCCAAATCGTGCCACATCCTTGGCATAGGCATGGAGAAAGTCATCGTATTTGCCGTCTAAGATGTCATAGACAGTGTTTTTTTCGGCAATAGGGTCGTAAAGTTTGGGCTGTAAGGTGAGTTCTGTCACCGCGCCTTGCTGCCAAATGGTATTTAAGGTGTTGTAGATGGAATCTTTTTCGTAGTTTTGTTTAAGCCCCGAATAGTAGAGCACAATATTGAATTGATGGTCGAGTGCCTTTTCCAGTTTTGGGAGCTTACCGGGCACATTGGCTTTTGTACTTGGTTCAAAGATGCCCCATGAAAGAGACGCATCCTCCGCAAAGGTAGCGGTATAGAAGTCCTTGGTTTCTTGATTCAAGTTGTCGCGAGTCTGTGCAAAGCGTGGATAATCTTTTGCATCGGCACTTGGCTTGGTGAAAACGAGGCTGTCAGCATAGGTAAGAAGCGTTTCCTTGGTCAATGGTGCTTGTGCAGTCAATTGCAGAGAAATCACGCGGTCGCCTTCAACAACATCAATGGCGGCGCAGTGGTTGCGGTCGTTTGTAATACCGGAGAGGGCACGACGGTCCCAAGCGAGTAGATGGGTGGTGCGTGTTTCTGTTTCAATGGTTTCATCAAATCTTTTGGTAAATTCTTGTGTGTTTTCGAGAAATTTATTGGAATAGCCGAGATAGGTGTCGGCGGTGATGTCCTTGTTATTAAGGGTCTGGGTAAAAATTTCTAGGCGCATGGTATCACTCGCTAAGGTGCTGCGATAGGTGGCGTCACCCATGTCGATGACCTCAACATCATCAGGAATGGCCACTTCGTAGCCGTTGCCGTTATTCTTAAAAAGTCGTTGGCCTTGGGCGGTGGTTTCGATGGAAAAAAGGCCGTTTTCAGCGGCGTTTGCTACCGTTGCGGCACTGGATGTATTTAATCCCTGGGTGGTTTGCTCATAGGAAGGCGTATCAATCTCATAAACGGGGGTGCTTTCGGAAAAGCTACAGCCGGTGAAACTTCCTATGAGTAGCAATGAGGCAATGAGGAGAGCTTTTTTCATAAATTACGGTCGTCCTTTCAGTAAATCCTTGGTTCCATTGTAGTAAAAGAAAAAATAGGCGTCAATAAACAGCTGATCTTGGTTGTTGTGTGGTGGTGTCGGATTGTATATGATAGGAAGTAATGATAAACGATTACAAAGGAGGTTTGCAGGATGCGTTTGTTGGTCGGTGCGACACCGAATGTGTTGCGCAGTAAAATTTTTGAAGAGCTTCGTGCCATTGACGCGCGCCATGGGGAAGCGCTGCTTTTGGTATTGGGACAATACACGTTGCAAACAAACCGCCAGCTGTTGCAGGAACTTGATACCCGCGTGACGATGGATATTCGTGTAGAAAGTTTGGATTCTTTTACACGACAGGTCTTGGAGCGTGTGGGTGGCAACACGCTGTCTTATGTTAATGAAGGTGGGCGTCGCATGTTGGCGCAGTATTTGCTGAGCGCACATCGGGAGGACTTATCCATCTTGGCGCGTGGTTATGACCAACGTGGGGTGGCGCAAAAGATGCTCGAAACGTTGACGGAATTTCGACAATTGGAGATGTCTGCTGATGCCATGCAGCTATTGAGTGACAAAGAGAATGTGCCACCGATTTTGTCAGAGAAGCTGCGCGATATGGCGCTGTTGCTGGAAGCGTATGAGGCGGTGCTTGGCGAGGAACGCTTAGATCATGAAGCGCGTCTCTTTCTTTTAAGTGAGAAACTTCAAGAGGCCGATTGGTTAAAAGGCTTGCCTATTTATATTGATGGTTTTCACTATTTCTCAATGCCGGAGCTTGGCGTACTCAAGGCCCTTGAAGCCATGGGGGCAGAGGTGACCATGACCTTGGTATTGCCACCGGAGGCTTTATCGGAAAAGGTCGGTTGGTGGACCATGCATAGTGCGGTTCAAGCGTCGTTGCGCTTTTATGACACCTTGCAACGCGTGGGTATGCCCCTGCGGATTGAAGCGGTAGAAGAGGATGAAACGATGCTTGCAGAGGCGCAGGCCCTGTCAAAGTCGTTGTTTACCTATGAGCTTGCACCTTATGATGGGAAAGCTGAGCATGTAGAACTTTGGAAGGCAACCTCTCCGGAAAATGAAATCATTTACCTGGCTGGGATGATGCGACAAATGGTTCTTGAAGAAGGGATGCGTTGGCGGGATTTTCATATCACGACGAACCAGCCGGAGGTGTATTTCCCATTGGCGGCGCGAATTTTTAAGCAATACGGGATTCCTGTTTTTGTCGATGAGCGTAAGCCGATTGATGCTCATTATTTGGTGCGTTATTTGTTGAATGCCCTCGATATGGTGGCCTATCATTTTTCTTATCCGATGGTTTTTGCGTGCTTAAAGACGGGGCTTAGTGGTCTTTCGGGTGAGGAAACGGTGGCACTGGATTATTTTGCTAGAGCCAAGCATTTGCGTGGCACCATGTATTTTGATGCACGATACTTTGAAGCGCCGAATCCGGATGTCAAGTCCAATAAGTTGGAATCACTACGTGACTGTCAACCGATGGCAGCCATGGCTCAAGAAAAATTCACGTCACGTTTCAAGCCGTTTTATGAAGATTTAAAGAGCGCTCATACTGTGCGGGAATTTTCTACGATTGTGTATCATTTTATGACCAATCCGGATGTATTGGATGTGCTGTATGCACAGGATGCCAACAAGGACCCGGAACAACTTGAAATCGATACTCATATTGTTGAAATGATGGTGGAGTTGCTCGACCAGCTTGTGGTCACTATTGGTGAGATGGAAGTGTCCTTAGAGCAGTTTACGAAAATCTTAAGCGAAGGGCTGGCGGATGCGAGCTTAGGGATGCTGCCACCGGCACAAGATGAGGTGCAGATGGTGGAACTCGGTCGTGCCCGTACGGCGCGTTGCAAGGTGGCAGTGGTTGTAGGCTTGAGCGATGCGAGGATGCCAAAGACCGGTTCATCGCATACGGGTTTTATTCGAGAAGAGAAGAAGTGGCTTGAAAAGGAAGCTGGGGTGCTTTTGCAAACAGATGATGGGCGAGCCCTTGAGGACGAGGCCCTGTCATTGTACGAAACCTTGACAAAGCCGACAGAGCGCTTGATTTTATCTTATCCTCTTGCCGGTGCCGATGGGGCGGCGATGAATGAAAGTATGATCATCACTCGAGCCAAAGTGATTTTGCCAATGGTAGAAGAAAAGAGTTTACTGAGCGCTATGGAGGCGGTGCTTCCTTTTCTTGAAGGGGAAACCTTAAGGGCCCCAGCCGATTGGATGCGTCGTTATGCCGAAACGCCGACCCTCGCCGAGGAAAATCCAAGTCATGTGACAGCGGTTGCCAGCGTTTATGAGTATTTCACCGAAGCCCATCCAACCCTTGCGCCATTTTTGGCAGACGGGCTTTATTACAACAATTTGCGACAAGCAATTTCTCCGGCGATTGTTAAAAAATTGTATCCTGCAGTGCAAAACGAAAAGATGAGCATCAGTGAACTGGAAAATTGGCAAGGTTGTCCCTATAAGCATTTTATGCGTTACGGCATTCGTCCGGCAGAAATGCTTGAATATACTTTGCGTAGCGATGAACTCGGCAATGTGATTCACGGTTGTTTGGAGCAATTTACGCGTGATTTAAAAACAAACCCTGATTGGCTTGAATGGGACGATGCCGCTATTTGCGCCCAGATGGATAAATATCTGGAGGCGGAAGAGGCGCGTTGGATTGACGGGGCACGTTCCGGCGAAGCACGCAATAAGGCGGTGCTTCGCAAGATGAAAAACCAAAGCCACAAGGCAGGACGCTTTATTATTCGCCAGCTACGAGAAAGCAAATTCCAACCAAGCTTTAATGAAGTCTTTTTTGGTGAAGCGTCAAAGCTCTTTCCGCCGATTTATCTTGATATTGACGGGCAAATCATTCGCATTGAGGGGCGCATTGACCGTGTGGATACATGGAAAAACGGCAACCATCTCTATGCCCGCGTGATTGACTACAAATCCGGTTCAAACACCTTTGATATTTCTCGTGTGTGGGCAGGGCTTGATTTACAATTGATGCTTTATCTGCGTGCGGTTCTCGGTTGGCAAAAGGGTCCGATGCCGGCAGGGGTCTTTTACTTGAGTTTGAAGAAACCGGTGGTGGACGAGGAATCCTTGGACGATCGCGTGATTGAGGAGGCCATTGCCGAGCAGTTGTTGATGGATGGGGTCTTTATTGACGACCCTGAGGTGATCGCTGCCTTAGATGAAGGGGCAAGTGCTGCCAAGCCACATGTTATTGCTTTAAAGGGCAGAAAGAAGAATGAACCGGACAACAGCCTATCAGCGGATTTGCTTGAAAAGCTCTTGGACCATACCGTCCATGCGGCAGAAAGCTGTGTGCGTTCGGTACTAGCCGGAGATATTCGTGTATTCCCAATTGAAGGCAAAGAGCGTGGCGGTTGTGAGTTTTGCGATTATACGTCAATTTGTCGCTTTGAAAATCACCGCAGTGGCAACCGTGAGCGCTCCATCGATAAGATGAGTTGGAAGGCTGTAAAGAGCGCTTTGGAAACGGAAGAGGAGGATGAGGCATGAACTATACCGTCAGTCAACAGGATGCCATTTTGGCACGTGATGAAAATCTGCTTATTTCTGCGGCGGCGGGTTCCGGAAAAACCCGTGTCCTCGTCGACCGTATTGTTCATTTGATTAAAAACGACCATGTGCCATTGCTCAGAATGCTTATCGTTACTTTTACCAATGCTGCTGCCGGTGAAATGAAGGCGCGTTTGCGTCAAGGCTTGCAAGAGGCAGTGGCAGAGAGCACCGAGGAGGACAAGCTCTTTTTGCTCGAGCAGCTCGATGCTTTAAATGAGGCTCATATTTCGACTATGCATGCTTTTTGCATTGCAGAGTTGCGTCGTTTTTATCATGTCCTGGCTTTAGACCCAAATTTCAAGGTGCTTCCGGAAACGACTACAACGATTCTCAGAGAGGATGCACTGGAAAAGGTCATGGATGCCGCCTATGAGCGTTCGGATGAAGCCTTCCTGCAATTGGTGGACGCTTACGGTGGTCGCAATAGTGACGATGCTTTGCGAGATTTGGTGCGTAGGCTCTATCTTCGTATTCAGTCCCAAGCCAATCCGATTGCTTGGCTTGAGGGGCAAGCACAAGGGTATACCCATGCCTTGCCTGAGGTGTACATGAATCTTTTCCGCACGATTGTCAATGACACCGTGGAGACCATGGCAAGTGCCATGGCAGAGGCACGGAAGCTGGCTGATTTATTACCGAATGCTGAAAAAATGCATGAATGTCTCAATGAGGATGAAAGTGTACTAAGTGGGTTGCAAAAATGCTTAGCAGCACCGGATGCAATTGACCGTGTGATGGCTTACGTGCCCAATGCGAAATGGGTGAGAAAACCAAGCAGTCCACGGAACGCCACCGTTGACGAAAAGGCCCTTGATGAACATTTTAAGGCGTTGCGCAATGGTTATAAGGACGCCTTTGACGGCTTAAAAAAGTTGTCCATTGAAGGCGGTGAGGCGCGCGTTAATGCCGACCGTGCGCTGTTGACACCGCATCTTGAGGCGTTGACTGCATTGGTGCGCGATTTTGATCAGGCGTACCGTGTTGAAAAGAAGGAAAAAGAAGGCTTGGACTTCAACGACCTTGAACACGAAATGTTGCGTTTGTTGGAAGATGAGGAAGCGCGTGCGGCGGTGCGTGAGGAAATTCAGTATATCTTTTTCGATGAGTATGAGGATGCCTATCCGATTCAAGAAGCCATCGTTGAAGCTTTGGCAACCGACGACCACCTCTTTT
>USCP01000045.1 GCA_900553245.1 uncultured Peptococcaceae bacterium | reverse complement strand
TTCATGATGACAGTGTTTTTATTATTTCACTGTCCTTCATAAAGGGAGCGTATCATTCAGAGGAACGGTTTTTTAATGATTGCTTAAATCAAAATCATGCTGCTAAGGGCGCTGACCCCGGCTTCAACCATTGGGTTAAAGAAGAGGCCCATCGCAATGCTGGCAATCATGCAAACTGCCAATGCGAGCTTGATGCCCCATGGGCACTTGATGGCTTCCATATCAGCCTCTTCCGGAATTGGTGCAAAGTAACATTCGCGTACCAAACGGAGATAGTAGTAAACAGAAACCATACTAAAGAGCAAGGCCACAATAGCGAGCACAAGATAACCGGCTTGGATACCGGAAGTAAAGATCATAAACTTCCCGATAAAGCCCCCGGTCGGTGGCAGACCACCCAAGGAAATCATAAAGATGAACAAGGCTGCTGCAATGAGCGGAGAACGTTTGCTCATCCCCACATATTTCTTCATATCGGTGGAGCCGGTTGCCAATTCCACTTGGGTCGCTGCGATAAACGCACCGATATTGGCAAAGGCATAGGCTGCCACATAGAAGCAAATTGCAACAATCCCAAAGGTATTGGCAGCAGCCACTGCAAAGAGGAAATACCCAATTTGTGCAATGGAAGAATAGGCCAACATACGCTTGATGTCGCGTTGTGGGATTGCAACAAGGTTCCCAAAGATAATGGAAAGCATCGCAAGCGCCATAACGATTGGCAACCAGCTTTCCGCATAGTATGGGAAGAAGTTAAAGAGCAAGCGACAGAACACCCCGAGGGTCGCAACCTTTGCCCCAACCGCCAAGAAACCGGCAATCGGAGTTGGTGCCCCTTGGTAAATGTCCGGTGCCCACATGTGGAATGGCACCGCGCTAAACTTATAAGCAAAACCGGTTAAGAAGAAAATGAGCCCCATTACCATCAAGGCACTTTCGGAGAACAAGTGAATGTTTTGGCTCATTTCGAGGAACACGGTGGTCCCCATGAAACCGTAAATCAAACTCATCCCATAGAGCATGACGGCAGTACTCAACGCACTGAGCACAAGGTATTTCAAGCCGGCTTCGGTTGCAAGCGCATTGTGACGGTCAAAACCGATGAGCACGATGAAGCTCATGGTCATGAGTTCAATCCCTACAAAGAGGGTAACCAAATCCCCGGCAGAGGTGATGTTCATCATACCGAGGGTGGCAAAGGAGATGAGCATGTAGTATTCAGGTTCGTTTAAGCCCTTTCTTTCTACAAACTCTCTACTTGCCAAGCAAATTAAAATTGCACAAACAACAATCAATTCTTTGAAGAAGAGACTATAGTTGTCGGTATAGTACATGCCGCCGAATACCACGGAAAGTTCCGACTTAAAGAACCACCCCATTACGCCGGCAATCACTAAGCCAACGATGGTGATTTCGTTGTATGGCACTTTCGCGTCTTTTTTCGTCACCAATTTCGCCAAAAGGAGGATCAGCCCAAGACAGAATACCAACAATTCCATTGTAATTGCTTGAAGTGTCAGCATTAGAAGATCCCTCCAATCACATTAGATTCGATTGCATCAACGATTGGTGCCACGCCGGATTCAATCATCAAGCCAATTTCGTGAGGGAAGGTCCCAAAGATAAAGAGCGCAACCACGAGGACACAAGGGCCAACGAGGTAGATGCCGTGAATATCATGGAGATGATCCCATTTTGGATTACGTGGACCGAAGAATGCAATACGCAATGCGCGCAAGCAGTAGGTTGCGGTGATGACAATCCCACTAATGGCGATGACAGCCATCGCACGATAGCTGATGAAGCCTAAAATCACCTTATCACAGGTAAAGGAACCCATGAAAATAAGGAATTCAGCCACAAAGTTGAACATCCCAGGAAGCCCTAAGCATGCGAGAGCCGCAAGGGCAAAGAGCACGCTCGCCTTTGGCATTTGCTTTGCCAAACCACCAAAAGCGGTGATGTCGCGAGTGCCTGCTTCGTGGTAAATATAACCGATGACACTAAAGAAGAGACCCATCATAAGGCCGTGTGCCACCATTTGGCTGACAGCCCCGGACAGACTCATGAGGTTCAAGGTACTTACACCCAAGAGGATGTAACCCATGTGGCTCACGCAGGCATAACCAACGAAGAGTTTCATGTCCTTTTGAACCATAGCAATGAATGCCCCGTAAACGATGTTAATCATACAGAGGATCCCGATAACCGGTGCCCAGTATTGTGCGCCTTCAGGGAAGTAGCTTACTGCACAACGGATCAAACCGTAAGCCCCGAGCTTAACGATTACCCCTGCGTGAAGCATGGATACTGCGGTAGGTGCAGCAGCGTAACCGAGTGGGGACCAGGTGTGGAATGGGAACATCTTAACAAGGAAGCCAAAGCCCAATGCCAAGAAGCCATAAGCAAAAATTTGGAACTCGGTTGCATAAGGCACCATTGCCAATTCAGGCATATTGAGGGTCAAGTAACCGAGGTTTTCCGGTGCTGCAGCGTAGAGGTACATCCCAATAATGCCAACCAGTACAAATACAGAACCGATGAGCAAGTAAAGCACGAGCTTCATTGCTGCATAATCTTTACGAACAGAACCCCAAACCCCAACGAGGGTATACATTGGTACGAGGGCCAATTCGAAGAAGATATAGAAGAACAAAAGGTTTTGGGAAGCGAATACGCCATATACCCCACAAACCAAAATCATCAAAAAGATGAAGAATTCTTTGGTACGTTCGTTCATATCATAGGAAATGCAGGAACCGGCAAAGATGATTAAGCTGTTTAAGAGCATCAGCGGTGCGCTGATCCCATCCACTGCCATGATATAGTTAATCCCAAGGAATTCAGAGCAAGTAATATTTTCGACAAATTGCAAGCCGCCTTCGCTGACATTGTATTGCGCGAACATGAAGAGGGTGAGCAAAAGGTTCACACCCATAAACCCGATGACGGTTTTCTTAATCACATCAACCTTGTCAGATGGGATGAATAACACCACAAGAGCGCAAATAATTGGCATCAGGGTAATCAGCGACAGAATTGGAAATCCTAAGCTATTCATTGATTACATCCCTCCTATCATCGGCATGGCTTTCCACAATACCATCACAAGAATTGCAAAGAACATCACCATGGCGTAGGTTTGCAAGTTCCCGGTTTCGGTCTTACGCAGCTTTGCACCAATCCATTTGGTTGCATTTGCCACACAGTCGAGGAAACCGTCGATGATATAGGTATCCACCCATTTACAAGCATAAGAGAAGCTCATAACGAGCATGTCGAAAATCCATTGATAGATTTCATCGATGTAGAAGCGGTTAGCAAGCACCCCATACACAGGACCGCTGGCTTTGGCAATCTTTGCCGGGTCGATGCTTTTCTTGTAGTACATGAGGTACGCCAAGAAAATACCGGCAAGCGCCAAGGCAGTGGACAAGAAGATGACAAACCAGTTCGCTTCAGGATGATGCACTTCTCCGTAGAATACATAAGATGCGTAACCATTGTGCATAAATGGTGCGCCTACAAAACCGGAGAAAATCGCAAAAAATGCGAGGATGATCAACGGTACGGTCATCACCTTTGGAGATTCATGCAAATGTCTGTCGGCATCGGTTTGGTTTTCACCAAAGAAGGTGCGGAAAATCAAGCGGAACATATAGAATGCGGTCATGAAGGCAACCAATTCAGCGAGAATAAAGTAGCCGTAGTGACCGGTGGTATAGGCCACAGTAATGATTTCGTCCTTAGACCAGAAGCCTGCAAATGGGAAAATCCCTGCAAGGGCCAAGGAACCGATGATAAAGGTCCAAGTGGTCACCGGCATGTACTTTTTAAGGCCGCCCATCTTTGCCATATCGTTAGAACCAACACAGTGAATCACAGACCCTGCACCAAGGAAGAGGAGCGCTTTGAAGAACGCGTGGGTTCCCAAGTGGAAGGTGGCTGCGGTAATGGTCCCAAGACCGATGGCCATGACCATGTAGCCCAACTGACTCATGGTGGAGAATGCAAGCACACGCTTGATGTCATTGTTAACAAGCGCCATGCATGCCGCAAAGAGTGCGGTAAAGCCACCAACGAAGGTGATTACATTGAGCACCAACTCGGAGCTGGAGAAGAGTGCAAATTGACGTGCCAAGAGATATACCCCGGCAGCAACCATGGTTGCCGCGTGGATCAACGCACTGACAGGGGTAGGACCTTCCATGGCATCAGGAAGCCATACATGAAGTGGGAATTGAGCAGATTTACCAATCGGCCCAATAAATACCAAAAGACCCATGATGGCAACGAGGGTTTCATTGCCGTACGCAGGAATGAGTTCGGAAAGCTCGGTAAAGTTGAAGGTGCCGAATACAGCGAAAATCAAGAAGAACCCGAGCATAAACCCAAAGTCTGCCAAACGGTTAAAGAGGAATGCCTTTTGGCTTGCACGTGCTGCACTGTCGGTGTCGTAATAGTAACCGATAAGCAAGTAGGAGCACAAACCAACCAATTCCCATCCGAAGAAGATGAAGAAATAGTTGTTGGATACCACCAAAAGCAACATAGAAAATACAAACAAAGCAAGATAGCTAAAGAAACGTGGTGTCCCCGGATCCCCATGCATATAGCCAATGGAGTATACCCCAACGAGGGTCGCTACCAACATTACAACAAAGAGCATGGTCGCAGTGAGTGGGTCGATGAGCACACCACATTCAATGGTGAAATCACCAATCTTCAACCATTCAATACCATATTCAATAGGATTGTCCATGGTTGCCGCGCCACCAAGCACTTCAATGCCAATGCCGGTTGCAATAACGAGGTTTGCAATAAACGCCGCTAAAACAATCCCGATGGTCACATTTTTGTTACGACCGGCAAAAAGCCCGGTAATCACAAAGGCAAGCAGAGGCAAAATTGGCATGAGCCAAGCAAATTGTGTCATGATGTCTCTACCCCCTTACCATTTCAACCAGTCCATGGTTGCCACGTTGCTATTCCCGTTTTCACGGAAATGCTTGATAATCAGTGCCAACCCTACAGCAACTTCCGTTGCCGCAACAACGAAAACAATCATTACAAAGGCATAGCCGTCCATAACCTGAACGCCGATGAAACGGTTAAACGCCAACAAGTTAATATTAACTGCATTCAACATGAGTTCAACACCCATAATGATGGCAATAACATTGCGCTTTGCCAATGCATTAAAGAGGCCAATGGCAAACAAGAATGCCGCCAACAAAAGATAGTGTGTCAGTCCGATTGTCATCTACCATCATCCTCCTTCCCAATAACGATGGCACCAATCATCCCAACGAGCAGGAGGATGGCTACCAATTCAACCGGTAACAAGTAGGTACCGAAGATTTCAATCCCCAAAAGCTGCATGAGGCTTGCATTGAGTTCCACCGGTGTCACCAATGGGATACTGCGAATAACGATACTCATTATAACAGCAAGACCGACGGAAACAACTCCGGCGCCAATCACCTTGTTAGAGAAGCGATTGGTCTTATCCATATCGCCACCCGGGTGACGGGTCAAGAGAATTGCAAACAACATCAAAATGGTAATCGCGCCAACATAAACCATCAACTGTACAACTGCAAAAAAGGAGAGCTGTAAGGTTGCATAGAGCCCAGCAACCCCAATAAAGCAGAGGATCATGCTCAGCGCACTGTAAAGAATGTTTTTATTGGCAACCATCATTAACGCGCCAAAGATGATAATAAATGCCATCGTATAAAACAGTACCGGCGAGATCATTCCGTTGCCCCCTTTCCTTCTTCAGCAGCTTGCGCCTTTGGCGTGTCCGCTTGCTTTTGTGCGTCCACAGCAGGCTTTGCTGCCGCTTGAGGTGCCGCAGGCTTCGCCTGGGCATCAGCACCCGGTTTCGCAGCCGGTTTTGCAGCAGGTGTTGGACGTGGTGGCAACACCGGTTGTGGCATCCCTATCGGATTGCCTTCCGGACGTTTTTTGTCCCAATAGTCCTTCTGCACTTTGTCAAACGCCTCATTCATTTGATGAGGGATGTCACTTAAAAATTCAATCTTGTTGCTTGCATTGTGGTAACAAGCAATTTCAAAGTTGTTGGCATTTCTCAATGCCTTGGTTGGACATGCTTCGATGCACATCCCACAGAATAGGCAATATTGCACTTCCATTACATAGGAAGTCACCACTTTTTTGCCTTCTTCATTCTTCTCTGTTCCCAAAGTAATCACATGGTTTGGACAAGCACGTTCACACAACCCACAGCCGATGCATTTTTCAAGCTCATACTCGAAAAAGCCTTGGCTTGCAGGAGGAAGGTCAGGACGTTGTTCCGGCCACTGCTCAGTGATTTCTCTTTGAAACGCGTGCTTTGCGGTAACGGCTAAGCCTTTAATCAATCCACTTCCGAACATACATCCACCTCCTAAGCAAAGAATTCAATAGCCTTAATCGCAATCCCGGTTACAACCATATTAACAATCGCGATTGGCACCAATACTTTCCAGTTCATTTCCATCATATGGTCAATACGCACACGAGGGAAGGTCCAACGTACCCACATATTGAGCAATACGATTAAGTAGGTCTTCAAGAAGAGCCACAACCAACCAGGGAGGATTGGGCCGTCCCAACCACCGAGGAAGAGCACTGCGGTCAACCAGCACATCGCAAAGAGTGCCACATATTCACCCAAGTACATGAATGCAAAACGCATCCCACTGTATTCGGTTTGATAACCGGCGGTAAGTTCTTGTTCCCCTTCCGGTAAGTCAAATGGTCCACGGTTGATTTCTGCGGTTGCAGCAATACTAAATACGATGAACGCCAATGGCTGACGGAAGATAAACCACCCATTTTCAATTTGATCATAGATGATGTCGTTAAAGTTCAAGCTCCCGGTCATCATAACAATCCCGATTACGGAAAATACCAATGGGATTTCATAGCTGACCATCTGTGCAGCAGCACGCATCCCACCAATGATGTTGTACTTGTTGTTCGCAGCCCAACCACTCATTAAAAGGAAGAGGGTGGTCAAGGCACTAACCGCAAAGTAGTACAACAAGTCCACTTCGGAATTGTAGCAGGTCATCCCTTCACCCAAAGGCATGATGGCAAAAATCATCATGTTTGGAATAAAGATGGCCACCGGCACCAAATTGTAGAGCCATCTGTCGGCTGCATCCGGTACCACTGAGTTTTTACTAACCAGCTTCAAAATGTCCATAAAGAGCTGGAAGAGACCAAACGGGCCACAACGGTTTGGACCCAAACGTTCTTGTAAGAAACCGGAAATTTTACGTTCCAAATAAACCAAGATGATAACGTTACATAAAAGGAACACCAAAATCCCGATGGCCGCAACCACACGCATGGTCCAAAGGCCTGCAGTGTGGGAGCCGCCCATTGCCATCACGAGGTCAACAATCCAGCGCCCAATATCTATAAATAAACTGTTCATCCTTGTTATTCCCCCTTATCGGTCTACTTCACCGAGCACGATATCAATCGATGCCAGGGTCGCAACATAGTCTTGCAATAACATGTCTTCTTGCTCAACCACTTCCGGTACCGCAAAAAGACTCATCATGCTTGGTGCATGAATGCGCACACGGTATGGCTTCATCCCCCCGTCGCTCACCAAATGGTAACCGAGCCAGCCCATACCGCCTTCAATTTGGGTGTAGGCACTGCCGGCAGGGACCTTAATCATCTTTGGTACCTTACCCATGGTAGGCCCTTCTTTTGGCATTTGATCGAGTGCTTGACGGATGATTTTAGCAGATTCTGCCATCTCACGGTGACGTACTTCGTAGCGGTCGAAGCTATCCCCTTGTTTACCGGTCGGTACGTCAAAATCAAAGCGATCATAAATACTGTAAGGTTGATCTTTACGCAAATCCAACTTTACGCCGGCTGCACGAAGGTTGGCACCGTAGACCCCGTAATTTTTGCACATTTCGGCATCTACCACCCCAACATTTTTGGTACGTGCCATGAAAATTTCGTTGCCGTTGACAACATTTTCAAAATCACGCATGGCATCTGGGAATTCATCCAACCATTTATAAATCTTTGCTTCTAAGCCTTCAGGCAATGGCGTTGGTGCCCCACCGATGCGAAGGGCATTATTGTTCATACGGCTGCCGGAATAGGCTTCTAAAATATCAAAGATTTTTTCACGTTCACGGAACATGTACATCCAAGCGGTATAACCGTTAAAGTCGAGGGCCATAGATGCCAAATACACCAAATGGTGTGCCACACGTTGCAATTCGCCCAAAATGACACGCACATATTCCCCGCGTTCCGGCACTTCCACACCCATGAGCTTTTCTACCGCCATGCAGTAGCCCCATTCATTCAAAATTGGGGAAAGATAGTCCAAACGGTCGGTGTACGGAATCACTTGCGCCCAGGTTTTGTCTTCACAAATTTTTTCAATCCCGCGGTGCAAATAGCCGCAAATGTTCTCACATTTCAGCACCATTTCCCCGTTCATCGTCAAACGTGCACGAAATGCCCCGTGGGTAGAAGGGTGCTGTGGGCCCATGTTAACAACATACGGTTCGGATGGGTCGAGGTCCTTGCCCAAGTTTTGCAGGAATTTCTGTTTTTCCATGAGCTGCTCAATTTTTTCTTCATCAGAAAGAAACGCATGCCCCTGTGGTTCATAAATACTCATCGTCTTCCCCCTTCCCCTATTTTCTGATGTGGTTCACATATTCCTTACGAAGCGGATGACCTACAAAGTCATCCGGCAAGAAAACACGTGTTAAGTTTGGATGACCTTTATATTCCACGCCAAACAAATCGTAATGTTCACGTTCCAAAATATTTGCTGCTTTAAACACGTCGGTTAAAGACGGCAACCACAAATCATCCTTTGGAAAATGAATGGACAAACACACCTCATCCATTTCATCAAAATTCATCAAATTGTAAACACCGACCATATCTTCCGGATACTCTACCACGGTGATATCCAAAAGGGCATTGTATTTACACTTATTTGCCAATTCCATCACTGCTTCTACGAGATTGTCGCGCTCACAAGTGAACGCCTTGACGAGCGGATTTTCATCTTCTTCCAATACAGGAATGGCATTTAAAATCTGTTCCTTCAACAAAACCGTTCACCTACCTCTCTACATCAGCAATTTCAGGCTTATTCACACGGTCCTTGAGCTTGAGACAAGCATCAAACAACGCTTCCGGACGTGGTGGGCACCCCGGAAGATACACGTCTACCGGCAAGAACAAATCGCCGCCGTTCCCCACAGAATAGCTGCCTGCAAATGGGCCGCCGCTTACCGCGCAGTTACCCATCGCAATCACATACTTTGGTTCCGGCATTTCTTCGTAAACACGCTTTAAAAGCGGTGCCATCTTTTTGGTGATGGTCCCTGCAATAATAAGTAAGTCGGAGTGACGTGGAGACGGACGGAATACTTCATAGCCAAAGCGAGCCAAGTCAAAACGCGCCCCACCGGCTGCCATCATTTCAATTGCACAACATGCAAGACCGCAGGTCATTGGCCAAAAGGAACGGCTGCGCCCTTGGTTAAGCACCTTGTCCAAACTGGTCAAAATCACGCTGCGGTTTAATTCGTCCTCTGTTTTTTGTTCATTGCGCAGGTAGTCGGTCACCGGAGAAATACGAGTTGAAGGAGACCAGCCTTCTTCAGTAGGCATGTTCTTCTCGTCAAAACGAACCTTATCTACTTCCATTCAAGTGCGCCCTCCTTCCATTCATACCACAAGCCAAGGCAGAGTACCACCAAGAACACGGTTGCCGCAATAATTGGCACCATACCGACATTCTTGAAGGCAATAGCGAGTGGATAAAAGAAAATTGTTTCGATGTCAAATAATAGGAAAATCAGTGCATACATGTAGTAGCCGACACGGAAGTTGATCCATGCAGAACCTTCGGTGTCAACCCCACATTCGTAAGTTTCGCGCTGTTCCTTGCTGTGGTAGTAATGCGGGCTGATGAGCAAACTCACGCCAATCCCGGCAGTGGTCAAAACCACAGCTAAAACAACGAATAGGACGATTGTCCATAATCCATCATTCACCGTAATACCTCCTCTAACCGATAGAGTTATCCCATCCTCAAATGGGCAAAAAATTATTTGGCACAAAATGCCATTTATATATCCTTTATTATGCACTATTTTTTAATTAAATACAATTAAGATACGACCATTTTCCAAACTCATGATAAATTTTTATCAATCTTTGTGGGTTTTAATAACAACACAATTGCCACCAACCCTATATGTTTAGCCATTCCTGAAGTGGTTAACCATCTGAGGCGACTCATATTTAGATAAATTGCCGCCTGTTGCATTTTAGTTATATTTTATACATTCACATATCGTTCTTTTCGATGCCAACATATTGATAACACGTCAGAAGCGCGGAAATTAGGGCTTTTGAATGTCCTTCCCATCCTTAGCAAAAAAATGCCAATCGACGGCAAACGCCCTTGAAAATTCTCTTTTACCTTAAAATCTCGACACACTGTCAGCATCAGTGGTTCCATCGGCTGG
>USCP01000044.1 GCA_900553245.1 uncultured Peptococcaceae bacterium | reverse complement strand
ATACCAAAGGAAAACCCACCATTGTATTTTTCTGTGGGCCTGCCAATGGCAGCGCCCTCTTTTAGTGCCACAGAGCAATCCGAAAGCATCGGTCTATCATATCCGCTAGGAATGAGCTTGCCCAATGCTGCATCATTTTCCAAAAGTACAGTAATCAAATCTCCCAAGCCTACGCCTGGAATGATATTGAGCAAGGCTGACAACAATTTAACAGTCCCACCAAGCAGTTTCGATAGCCCATCGTATTCTTCAACACCCTCACTGTAACCGGCAAAACCGCCACACATCCCCTTCACACTGGAAACTTCTGCATTTTTAACAGTACAATTTTCAATATGCACATTGCCCTTGATACTCCCGACAAAACTACCAGTTGCAAAAATATCTTCACTGTTCTGTCTGAGTGTCAATAATCCGGTAATCACATCTCCCAGCTTGACGCCTAAGATTGGTGTCAATAAGTCAAGCACACCACCCACAAGGCCACCTAAAATCTGCAACAAACCGTCTATCAAGGAATCGGCATGTGGTGCAATTTTATCGGAAGAATTAGTCACGCTTATCCCATCAATAGATAGGTTCTTTACCACTGTCTTTTTAGGTAGGAAGGTTTTCTCATCCATATCACTTCGGAGAGAACCAAAGAAACCAATCCCATAGTCGTGCTCTACATCCAAATCCCCGGTCTTATTCACCGTGACATTACGAATAGTTGGTACCGTGCCTTCTTCCATGTTGAGGCGACCTTCCATCGAACCGGATAAGTGAATCGGTTGCCAATTCTTAATGGAAGTACAATCAATGTCGCGGAAGACGATATAGTTTTGATCGGTGTCGTATTTAAGGTCTTTGTAAGTATCAATCAATTCTTGATGTGTTGTATATTCCGCCTCAGGACGAGATAGACCAGCAGCCTGTTTGCCGATACTTGGATGGTCGGTGTTTTCATCCTTCAAACCGACCAACTCCGCATCCTTTCCGCCTACAATTTCCAAAATACCCGCCAATAATCCACCAACAATATCGAGAACCCCCTCCAACAAGTTTGGATTTTCTAAATCAGCATTCATCAAATCCGTCGGTGGTTCATCTTGCTGAAAATACAAGAAATTTTTAGTATCTTTTTCAATATCATTAAGATCCTTGATTTTAGTCTCATCAACATTTCTGAGATTAAAATCAGCATCTCCTGGATAATACGGAATAATCGTTATATCTTTAAAAATCCCAATCAAAAACGATACTTCTACTCGCAAAAACAGCATCGGGGTAACGTGCTTACCGGAGCCTACAGCTTGAAGCTGCTGTTCGTTACCAATCAAAATATATTTTTCGTTGTCAATGGTCGTATACACTTGGCCAATGTGCTCACGTCCACCAAGTTGCGGGTTAGTGGTTGCCTTTGAAGCCTCCTTCGCCTTTACTTGATCCGCCGCAAAGTACTGCGCCGATTGCAGGGTTGGGGTGGCTTCGGTGAATTGCTTGGAGAGCACATAGCGGTGTTCCTTGCTATAGGTCAGATAATCTTGCGCCTCTTCCGGTGGCACCTTCCCTAGCGAGCCGTCCGGATAGACGAGCTTCCCAATGCCGTACTGGTCCGCTAGGGCATCCTTGCTCATGACCGGTGCCTTATCGCCGTCCTTGGAGACGATGGTTTGCAACTGGTAGCTATGATACACATAGATGGTGTCTTTGTCTGGGTCGTAGAGGGTGGCATTGTCGCCACACGGTTCATTGACAAAGGTGCCTGTGAAACCCACCGGCAATTGCCAGAGCGCAGTGGCATCCAGTGCAATGTCGTTCATCAGTTGATAGCGCCCATCCATGGCATATTCCACCACGGTGCCATTTTCGCTGACGACAGTGCCTTCACCAAAGGCATCAACCTCATTGTCCGTATCGGTCACCGGCTGGCCGCTGCCGATTTTTTCAAGCTGGGCGGCGTTGTAGATTTTAATCACGCCATCCTCATACACATGAGGTGCACGGTGATCTTCCACACATGCACGTGCTTCCTCGATGTCTTGATGCAAGTCTTCACGCACAACCGCTTCTCTGTCGTGACTATAGGCAACAATCTCATCGGCATAAGCCGCAAACGGCTGCACCAATAAACTTAGGCACACTAAAAGGGCAACACAACGTTTGCCCCATCTCTGATAAAATCCGTGCTTACTCATGCCTCTTCCTCCTCTAGATGTTCACCCAAACCAACGTGATTGAGCGGCCATACACAGGCCCCAACCTTTCCAATCAATTGATCTTTTGCGACCAATCCCACTGCCGAAACGCCTTGGCCTTTTTTGTCAACCAAGGTAGCTACCGTAAAATAGTAGCCGTCCGGTACGGTATAGGGGTATTGATAGACAGACCCATCGTAGGAGGGTCCAAATTGGAAAGTGGCATTTAGCACTATATTATTTACTATTGCTTTTCCGTCTTCTGAAGCAATCACCACATCCCCAGGTGCACCGAGTACATAGGTGACAATATGCTTTTCATCCGATTCAAACATGGCACAATCCCCTGCCTGATACGCTTTTTTAGGCAAAAGAACGGCTGTATCACCGCTAACGAGAGAATTGGAGATATTTTGCCCGGTAATTTGTACCACCGGACATAATAAGGACGTCAACAATACCACTACGCTAGTCATTATGCACAAAAAAATAAGCCTCTTTTGGCTATTGTCCATTCTGATGGCTTTATCTTCACGCCACGCTCCCCCTTTCCCATGTCGCATATTGTTTGTCACGTCAGTTATAACTATAGTATATAGTAATGTGATTTTTTTTTTTTTAAGTAATTATACGACTATTTTTTCAGATACCTATAACCCCTTAATTATCAAATATCAACAACAATATTATCTTTACGATATCTTTCGCCTTGTTTTCTTGATGTTCTATATGTTTTAACAGATATTTTGCGTCGTCAACAAGCCTTTTTATGAGTATATTTAATAATTTTTGATAAAAACTCATTATACTTTTCCAAATTAATTTACAACTTTTTCCCCTATATGCCCAAAAGCTGCATCCACATTTTTGTTGACGCAGCTTTTATATTCACACTTATTCTTTTTCCCAGATGAGCTGCTTTCCTTCTAATAAGGTTGTATCATCCTCTTCAATGGAACCCTCAATGTCATAGGCACCGTAATAGACTTGGTCGATTTTATCCGTGGCCCATCCGTAAAACGGGTCGTTTGATTTGTCCTCTTCAAGGAGTGGTTGGATGTGGGTAGACCACGGCGTGGTGGTGTAGTAGAGAATGCCAACATTTTTTATTTCGCCATCTACCTTCAATTTTAATGGCCCTGCGACATAGGTACAGTCCAAATCATCCCCCAAATAAGTGAAGTACAGCGCGCCCGTTTTGTCCTCTATTTTCATCTTAGACGAATCGTAAGGAATTTCCTCCTCTGCCATCGCCATATAGGAATATCCGCCGGCAGCCACGACTAAAGTAAGGCAAGCGGTAACAAGGGCGACAATAACTTTTTTCTTAAAAAACCGTTTCTTCAATTTTTTCAAGGCTTTAACCTCAGCTTCTTGCACCTTTTCATTGGTTGGTAAGGTTACGGTTTCTCTCATCCATTCCGCCTCTTTTCTACACGCGTCACAATCCTCGAGATGTGTTTCTACCAAATTTTTCGTAGCATCACTCACGACACCATCGATATAAAGGGGAAGGAGATCTCTAATAATATCACAATCCATCTTTTTCATGGTCAGTCACCTCCATATATTCCGCAATCTGCTTCTTCGCTCGGTAAAATGTCACCCTTGCCCAACCGGCACTTTTGCCAAAAAGCGTGCCTATTCGTTCAAACGGTAGCTCACCAAACACGCGCAGGCTAAAGACTTCCTTATAAGGTTCTTTCATTTCATGTAGAAATTGATGAATGAGAAAAGCACGTTCTTCGTTTGCGAGCTTTCCCACTACATCCACACTCACGCCGGAGGTATCCTCAGCAGGTGGCGCATCGGCGTAGATTTTCTCTCGTTTATAGGCGGTGTAGTAGGTATTCTTTGCAATCGTAAAAAGCCACGCGCGAATGTCCTTTGCCCCATCAAAGCGGTCAATCGCCTTTAGTGCCTTTACGAAGGTCTCCTGGGCAATTTCTTCGGCAACAGTGTCACTTCCGGATAAACCATAGAGATACAAATACACATCCCGAAAATACTGCCGATACATCGTCTCAAAGTCCATAAGCCCTTCCCCCTTTCATCCTATTAACCATTGAGCAACAAAAGTGTTACAAGGTTTCTATATATTATTTTACAAAATTGATTAGCAAGCGACACTTACATTTCCATTCAAAAAAATCCCCCTACCTTACGGTAGAGGGATTGAAGTCAGCCTTATTCCCATTCGATGGTGGATGGTGGTTTGCTGGTGATGTCATAGACGATGCGGTTAATGTGGTCGACTTCGTTGACGATGCGGCTGGAGATTTTGTCCAATACGTCGTATGGGATACGTGCCCAATCGGCGGTCATGAAGTCGGTGGTGGTGACACCGCGCAGTGCGAGGGTGTAGTCATAGGTACGGAAGTCGCCCATGACGCCGACGGTGCGGGTGTTGGTGAGTACGGCGAAATATTGGTTGATGCTACGGTCAAGGCCGGCATTGGCAATTTCTTCACGGTAGATGGCGTCGGCATCACGCAGGATGTCGAGCTTTTCTTTGGTGATGTCGCCCATGACGCGAATGCCCAAGCCTGGGCCTGGGAACGGTTGACGCCATACAAGGTAGTCGGCCAAACCGAGTTCCAAGCCGAGTTGACGCACTTCATCCTTAAAGAGCATACGAAGTGGTTCGATGAGTCCCTTAAATTCTACCACTGCTGGGAGACCACCAACGTTGTGGTGGCTCTTGATCACAGCCGCATCCCCGGTGCCACTTTCGATGACGTCCGGATAAATGGTGCCTTGGGCAAGGAAGTCCACGGCACCGATTTTCTTGCCTTCGTCTTCAAAAACGCGAATAAATTCTTCACCGATGGTCTTGCGCTTGGTTTCCGGGTCGGTGATGCCTTCGAGTTTTTTCAAGAAACGGTCTTCAGCATTCACGCGGATAAAGTGCATGCCACTATTTGCAAAGGCGGCTTCGACTTCATCGCCTTCGTTTTTACGCATGAGGCCATGGTCGACGAAGATACAGGTGAGCTGGCTACCGATGGCTTTGCTAAGAAGCTGTGCTGCCACGGAGGAATCTACGCCGCCGGAGAGGGCGAGAAGCACCTGCCCATCGCCCACTTGTTGGCGAATACTTTCGATGGCTGTTTTGGCGTAGTTGGCCATGGTCCAGCTTTCAGAGCAACCACATACTTCAGTGAGGAAGTTTTTGAGCATGTCTACGCCCTTTTCGGAGTGATTGACTTCCGGATGGTATTGCATGGCGTAAAGATTTTTTTCAGTGTTCATCATGGCAGCGATTGGGCAATCGCCGGTATGAGCAATGTTGGTAAAGCCATTCGGCATTTCAGCCACATAGTCCACATGGCTCATCCAAGTCACGCTTTCTTGTGGCAGGTTCTTAAAGACCGGTGCATTGGTATCAAACTGAGTGACGGTCTTACCAAATTCACGTTTTTCGGCAGCTTCGACCTTCCCCCCCAAGGTATGCGCCATAATCTGCATGCCGTAGCAAAGTCCGAGTACCGGAATGCCTTGCTCGAAGATGGCAGGGTCAATTTGTGGTGCCCCTTCAGCATAAACACTATTTGGACCACCGGTAAAAATAATCCCTTTTGGCTGTTTTTCCTTTACTGCTTCAAGGGCTTTGTTGTACGGTACCACTTCACAGTAAACATGGCAATCACGCACGCGACGTGCAATAAGTTGGTTGTACTGGCCGCCAAAATCGACAACGAGCACCATTTCTTGAACACTTTCCATGATCAATTCCTCTCTTCTATGACGCTTATTCGACTTCGATGTATTCAATGTCCGATAATTCGCGATATTTGCTGTCATAGTCTAAGCCATACCCAATGACAAATTTATCAGGAATGTCATAGCCCATATAGTCTACCTTGAGGTCAGATTTGCGACGTTCAGGTTTGTTTAAGAAGGTGCAGTATTTTACGCTTGCTGGGTTAAAATCTTCCATGGTACGACCGATGGCTTGCAAGGTAAAGCCGGTGTCAATGATGTCGTCCACAAGGAGCACATCGAAGCCAGTGAGGTCATCAAAGCTCTTGTACTTAATATTCACCTTACCGCTGGATACGGTTCCGCTGCCGTAACTGGATGCCACCAATACTTCCAAACGCAATGGCAAGCCGATGGCACGCACCAAGTCTGCAGTAAAAGGAATGGCCCCCTTTAAAATGGAAATGACCACCAATGGTCGCTCGGAATCCTTATAGTCCTCTCTGATTTGTTGTCCCAATTCATTGACTCTTTTCGCGATGTCTTCGCGAGAAATTAAAATCTTACGTTGTGAAAGATCCACGCCGCTTCCTCCTTATTAAAATAATCCTCTAAAATGGAATATCTTACAGTCTATCACAAGCGTACCTTCTCAGCAAGGCTTATCGTTATGTATAGTTATGGTTTATTAAAATTGAAAGCGTTGTGGTATAATAACAGTGACCTATTCGCAGGAAAGGATGACCCGATAATGACTCGTGACGAAGAAACTTATTTTATTCGCCTCATGCAGGCAGCAGATGAAGACACTTTAAACAAACACTTCCATTTGACCGATACCATCGAGTACGAGGATGGCGCCGTGGAGCTTCGATTTGATGTGAGCTACGGACAAGACCGCGGTGGAATGTTTATCAAATTTATTCCTGAACCTCGCGAGCTATTGATGAGCGAGATGAATGTCGGTTTTCAAACAATGATTGGTTTAAATCGTAGCCCGTTGGAATTACGGATTCTCTGTGACCATCTTCTTGATGTTCTTTACTATAAGCAATGACATTTTACCACTCGTAATACGGGTGGTTTTTTTGTTTATAAACAAAAAAATCGACCGAAATCATTCGGTCGATTTGTAGTGTCGCATAGACTAATTAGTAAGATCTTTTGCGATTATTTTTTCTTGCAGCTTCAGATTTTTTCTTACGCTTTACGCTTGGCTTTTCATAATGTTCGCGCTTACGGCATTCAGCTAAAACGCCAGACTTTTGGCAAGAACGCTTAAAACGACGTAATGCGCTATCTAATGATTCGTCCTTACGAACCTTAATTTCTGATGACATTGACTATTTCCCTCCCTCCGGAATCAACAGGAGTAATCGGGACTGTTGATATCTGGACTTCAAACACAATAGCTATTATACGATAGTAGGCCTCTAAATGCAAGCACTATCATTAAAATCCTGAAAATAATATTGGTCTATTCCGCGACTTGTTCAACGCCACCAAGTTTTAAAAATACCTTAAGAAACTGCGCCTGAAGCACGGTAAAGACAATCCCACAAATCACTGCTGTGATGCTATAGGTGGCAGCCCCTGTGAGTAGGACTAGAATGTTAATCACCATCATGGTAGTGGCAATATCAAACTTTGCATTGTGTTTGTTGAGAATCATTGCAATGGTATCAAAGCTCACTGCCGTGGCCTTCGCACTGATACAAAAATAATAGCCAGCCGCAACCAATAAGGCGGCAATCGGTGTTGCAAGAATCGGCGTGCCAAAAACGGTTGGCACCGGCAGTTCTAAGCCGGTCCAGTGGAACACGTTAAAGAGCACCATATAGCAGACACTCGAAAACAGCGCGCCAACAAAATAAGATTTCCCCAGAAAAATGTAACTAATAATAATTAGTAAAATCGTTAAGACATCAACCCACAAAGCAACGCTCCATGGTGTCCAGGCTTCGAGCACCAGTGAAAAGCTCGTAACCCCGCCATTTAAAATAATTTTTGGTACGGTGATAAACGCATAGGCTCCGGTAAGCAGGATATTACCGATAAAAATACGAAAAAATCTCAACCAGCGTTCTTCGCCCTCCTGCACCGGCAGAAGGAGACGTTTCCATAACGCCGGCTGAGATTTTATTTTTTCAGATTCACGCATTAACCCGGAGGCCATTTCATATCGCGCCCACCCAACACGTGTACATGAAGGTGTGGCACGCTTTGCCCGCCCTGTTCCCCGGTATTGGCAACCAAACGGTATCCTGCCTCTTCAATACCTTCGCTCTTCACCACTGCATGAATGGCATCGAGCATGGCAAGCATCAAATCGCCGTCTTCTTGAGTCAATTGGCTAGCACTTTGTACGTGGCGCTTTGGTACCACTAACACATGGGTAGGTGCTTGTGGGTCAGCATCACGAAAAGCGCGTACCAATTCGTTTTCGTAAACGGTGTCGGTTGGAATTTCACCGTTCGCGATTTTGCAGAAAATGCAATCACTCATCGTCATTTCCTCCTTTGTTTTTATTTATACTAACACGCCTTGCAAGCGGTTCTTGGTGAGTTCTGTCAATTTCACATCGACAAAATCACCGCTTTGGATCCCCTCGCCGGTGAAAGTCACATAGAGATAATTGGAGCTGTGTCCGGTCCAAGCGCCATCAGCGGTTGGCTCCTCTACAAGAATACGCACGGTTTGCCCGATAAAGCGTGCTTCGTATTCCTGCTTGTTTTTTTGCGCAACCTCCGCCATTTGCTTGGCACGATGCTCTTTGACTTGTGGGTCAACTTGATTTTCCATGGCTGCAGCAGGTGTTCCGCCGCGCATAGAGTATTTGAAAATGTGCATATTTGCAAAGGCAATGTCGTTGCAGAATACCAAACTCTCCTTGAAATCTTCCTCGGTTTCATCCGGAAACCCGACCATCAGGTCGGTGGTAATCGCAATGTTTGGCACACGCTTACGAATGGCACGCATGGTATTACGGAATTCTTCGGTATCATACGGACGGCGCATGGCAGCCAAGGTACGATCACAGCCGCTTTGAAGTGGTAAATGCAAGTGCTTTGCCATACGTGGATTTTCCGCAATCATGTCAATGAGTTCCTCGGTCACTTCGATGCCTTCTAAAGACCCCAAGCGTAGACGCTCAATCTCGGTTTCTTCCAAGATGCATTTGCAAAGGCCGGTAAGGTCAGTGGTTTCATCCTTCACCCCACGGCCGTATGCGCCGAGATGAATACCTGTCAAAATCACTTCCTTATAACCTTTCGCAACAAGCGCGTTAATTTCCGCAACGGTGTCTGCTTCAGAGCGGGAACGTAGCGGACCGCGGGCATATGGAATGATGCAATAGGCACAGAATTGGTCGCAGCCTTCTTGTACTTTCACATAGGCGCGGGTCATACCACTTACACGTTCATGAGGCAAATCCTCATAATAGAAAAGCTCATCGTCTGATGGCAGATAGGTTTTTCGTACATGATTTTGACGGAATTCTTCCACTGCTTCAACCACGCGGTGGCGTTCATTGGTGCCGATAATGAGATCGACTTCCTCCAATCCGGCCAATTCGCCTGCTGCAGTTTGAGCGTAGCAGCCACAAACGACCACGGTGGCGTCGGGATTTTCATGACCGGCACGGCGAATCATTTGACGAGATTTGCGGTCACTCAAATGAGTCACTGTACAAGTGTTAATCAAATAGACATCGGCTTTTTCATGAAAATCGACGATTTCATAGCCGGCTTCTTGAAATAATGCAGCCATAATGGCGCTATCGTGTTGATTGACTTTGCATCCCAGAGTATGGAAGGCAATGGTCGGGGATTGATTGTTTAACAAAAGTTTCACCCTTTCAAAGGAGCGCTTTTAAATTTAGGCAAGGAATCCGGTCACGGCATTGGCGAGGAAATTGAGATAATCGACCATCCCGTTTCTTAGCCAGAACAGCGGGGTATTCAGTGCACCCACTGCAAGCAACAAGAACAAGAGGATAAAGCCGTATTGTTCAAATCGCATAAATTTGAAATACCATTCGGTTGGTAAAAAGACACCAATGACCTTTGAGCCATCAAGTGGTGGCAAGGGAATAAGGTTAAAGACCCCTAATCCGACGTTGACCATC
Organism: uncultured Peptococcaceae bacterium; assembly: GCA_900553245.1. Lineage (GTDB taxonomy): Bacteria > Bacillota > Peptococcia > Peptococcales > Peptococcaceae > UMGS1590. The sequence goes on along the minus strand of USCP01000044.1, from coordinate 712 downwards.
GCAGATAGCATAAAGAATTGGTACACATAAAAGACTGTCATAGTGACTTGCCCACCGGTGATTTTTTCAATGGCATTGGTGACAATCAGACAGAGCAACGCCAAAATAAAGTTCGCCACCGGTCCTGCTAAGGCAACAAGGGCCATGCCCTTCTTCGGGTCTTTGTAATACGCTGGATTCACTTGTACGGGCTTCGCCCAACCAAAGTTCAAAAGAATTAAGCACAAGGCCCCAATAGGGTCGACATGACGCAACGGATTTAAACTCAGCCGTCCATCATACTTTGGAGAAGGGTCGCCGAGCTTATAGCTCACCCATCCATGTGCATATTCGTGAATACACATCGCCGGCACCACCGCAAGCGCGGTGAGCAGGAGATTTAAAATGCTATTCATTCATTAGCCTCCTATAAGTTACTGGCTTTATTATACTGCATTTACAGTGATTATGCCACACCACACTCCCCGCACGGTGTCATATCTACACGGCTTCATCTTGTATTACTGCATACTGTTCCGGCTTTTGCTCAGTGTTTATGATTGCTGGTCGCGTTATGAGCAAGCGCCCTTTATCGCAGTCCACTCATTTACGAGCGCTCTTATAAATTCGGATCGACGCTCCGTCTTTTGCGCACAAAAAAAGTCGGTGTCCGAGGGCCAATGTCATTAAGTTAAGAGACCCTCTCGATTCTAGACTGAAAAAGGAATCGAGA